>NZ_JANPLS010000243.1:0-20326 GCF_031422475.1 Chamaesiphon sp. VAR_48_metabat_403 | reverse complement strand
GAGATCCGAATCCCCCCTGTCTTGTCTCGCTAAACCGTCGGGAAACAAAGGCGTGCGCGAGCCGCTAACCCCCCTTAAAAAGGCTACGGTGTACACACAAGTCTGTTAGACTTCGTTTCGAGATCTGAATCCCCCTGTCTTGTCGTTTTTTTATTCGGGGTTCCCCCCGAATAAAAACGCCGCTATCACTGCCGGGGAACCCGGACAGTGCGCGCATCCGCGCATATTCGGGGAGGGCTGGGGTGGGGTAATTAATTTAAAGCGGCTTTGATTTCAGTCACAGCGCGTTTGATGTCTAGCATCAACATCCCTTGTTTAGCAGACTGATTTGCCAAGACGAGGAAGACAGCATCTTCGCCACAGCCGATCAAAATGCCGTAACCGTCAGCACCTTCTACCATAATTTTTTCGACAGTACCACGGGATAATTCCTTACCGATCCGCTCGCCGAGCGAGAGCATCGCCGCAGACATCGCCGAAGTCCGTTCTTCATCCATTGCACTGGGAAGGCTAGAAGCTAGGGGTAAGCCATCGTGAGATACCAAGGCTGCGCCTTGAACATCTGCCGTTCCCGATACAAAGTTCTGTAAAATTCCACCAATTGCACTTGCGCCCATGATTTTCCGATTGTGATTGAGTAAGTTAACTTGAAAATAGATGGTTGAATAATGCTGGCATTATTCACAGAGTGGTAAATTCAAATACGTCGTGAGTACCACCGCGTAAAACGGACTCGGTATGCACGCCACGTAATTTTTTACCAGTGATTTCGCTCATTGCGCCCCAAACTGCACCCATCGTAAAAGTACATTTACGATCGGAGCCTTGAGGTTCGCCAGCCGAGCAAACAGTTTCCGAGCAATAAACTTTAATAACTTCGCCTTCTTGGACGATTTTATCGACAGCAGTTAGGTGGGTACCATTAGCCCCAACTGCTTCGTTTAATTGAGCGGCAATTGACGTAAAATCGGCAGTAGAACCGGACAAACCCAAGCTTTTAGCTACATTTTTGCCACGTTCGCGTCCAGCCGCAATTAAGGCAATTGCGGTTGCTTTTTCGCCCAGAGCTTCTTCCATCCCAGTGATGACAGCTTTGAAACAAACGATGCTGCTGAATTGTCCTAATGTAGGACGGCTGGTGAGTGCGTTAGACATAATTAATAACTTTGGTAGAGAATAGATAAGAAATTGAAACGAGTTAAATCTAGGCTCTCAGATTGACAGTTCTGGCAGCAATTTAACAAAAAATTTGATTTGCCTCTCTAGTTAGCTTTCCCATGAAAATAGTACTTACTAACATTTAACAAAAAATTAGTGCCAACTAGAATAACTCGCCAACATGTCATAAATATGTAGCGATCGCACTAGCATATACATGTCAATATATATCTTGAAAAAATCGGTAATTATGCTTGTCACACTTGCCGCATCCCGGCAACCGCCTCTAAATTTATCCGATCGATATTAATCGATAACACTAAATTCAAATACATCATGAGTGCCACCGCGTAAGATTGACTCAGTATGCGTACCGCGTAATTTATTACCAGTGATTTCGCTCATTGCGCCCCAAACTGCACCCATTGTAAAAGTACATTTGCGATCGGAACCCTGAGGTTCGCCAGCCGAACAGACGGTTTCCGAACAATAAACTTTAATGAGTTCGCCTTCTTGGACGATCTTTTCGATCGCTGTTAAGCGAGTACCTTCTAAACCAACTGCGGCATTTAATTGGCTGGCGATCGAGGTAAAATCGGCAGTAGAATTAGATAAACCTAGCGTTTTAGCTAGGCTTTTACCGCGCGCGCGTCCGGCGGCAATTAAGGCGATTGCTGTGGCTTTTTCGCCCAGAGCTTCTTCCATCCCAGTGATGACAGATTTGAAGCAAACAACACTACTGAATCCGCCCAAGGTTTGACGGTTAGAAATTGAATTAGGCACGATCGATAACTCCGTTGTGGATGGTAGGTAAAACTGTGAAGTGACTAGTCGATCTATGCTCCAACCAGAGCAGTCTGAATCGAGGACTGGCAACCAGATCGATCTCGATCGAAATTGGTATACCCTAGATTGTCCCAGTGCTATTGTTCCCACGAATCGATCTAATCGATCGACGATCTAAAAATTTTCAGATGTATTATCGAACGCAACTAACTCAAGTTGTCAAGTAGCATTTATCTACAGATGTAGCAATTACCCGATCTCAGGTGCAATCGGGCTATAATACTCTGAATTTATCGATCGCCTAGTTATGACTAAATATGTATTATGGGGTAGTTGCTGTGAAGATGTCGTTACCAAGCGATCGCCCTTTCGAGAGGAACATTTAGCTGGACTAGCGCAACAAAAAGCCGATGGGATCTTAGTCACGATCGGCCCGACTCAAGATCTGACCAAAGTTTTTGGCATCTATGAAGCCACTGATGCCGCCCAAGTCCGCCACCTGATTGAATCCGATCCTTACTGGGTAAACGGCATTTGGACGGAATATGAGGTTAAGGAGTGGATTCAGGCGATCTGAGATGGGAGCGGGGAGTGGGGCGCGGGGAGCGGGGAGTAAAGAGTTGGGCGTTATGAAATGGGAACATTTCTGGCGGGATTCGATCGAAATAACTATCCACTATCCACTTAAATAAAGAGCTGGGTACTATATCAATAAGAAAGTACTGGTTCGATCGAGAAGATCGGAAACATTGACAATACTCTTTACTCCCATCTCCCATCTCCCATCTCCCCGCTCCCCCCTTTGATATAATCGACTACATAACCCTAGATTTTACGGAAGCAACATTACCATGACTATTCGCCGCCAGTATAGTTTGCCAAACTGTACCCTCGTTTTAGACGGGTTCAGTGATAGCAACTCCACCACTGGCATCCCCGACTCTCGCCCGGTTATGTCCAGTTTATTTAATGCTGAATGTCACTTTGTCGGGTGCGAACAGCCATTATTGGGCGGACGCGATTTTCTGACTAGTTTGGTTACGACAGTTAGTAACTATGCCCAAGAATTTTTAAGTGGCATTCCCCGTCCTGCTGTAGCACAACCAGCTCCTGGTTTAGTCTCGTTAGTTAAAGGCGATCGCGACAATATCCATCAGCTTCAAGCGACGATCGATCCCAGCAACGATCCTAAGGGAATAGAGTCCCACTCGGCTGGTAAACCCACGCAGGTAAATTTATCTACAATTCAGCTTTTCGATCTCTTAGAAGCGATCGATCAATTTTTGGCAGACAAACGCACGTTGCCAGATATTATGATTCCGCTCCAACCTATTCGCAAAGCCATCGCCCAGCCAATCGCCGCACAGGCTGTGCCGTTAGGCTTGGGATTTGCGAGTTTGGTGGCGGCAAGTCTGATCGGCTACGCGCTCCCCTTTCAGCAAGTCCCCCCGCCCAAATCGAGCGTCCAGACTACCACCGCGCCAACTAAGCCCGCAGCGGCACCAACCACCGCACCCACAGCTAGTCCCCAGCCAGCAGCGACGACAACACCCGCGCCGACTAGTGCCGCACCCAGTAAAACTGGCAAAATTACCGAAGCCACCCAAATTGGTTTTCTCGAACGTAAATTACAACGAGATCTCCGCCAAAATTGGCAGGGCAGCAGTCAAATTAAGCAAGTCGCTAATTTTCAGGTAAATGTCAACCAAGACGGTCAGATCGTCAGTTATCAGTCCGCAGGGACGACAACTGCTACCCAGTCTAATCTGACTCCTTTAGCCAAACTCGCCATCAAAAATCCCGATGCCAATCAAGCGATCGGTAATTTTAATGTCGCCTTCAATCCGACAGGTTCGATCGACATTAAACCCTCTGTACCATTAGAGGGGACGATGAATTTAGGTAAAGCCATTGCCGATCCTCAATTGCAAACAACTTTAGCCGAGCAACTCAAAACCACCCTCCAAAAATCCTTAACTAGCACTAAACCGATCGATACTCAAAATCTCGACTATCGCGTCGCCGTTACCACCACTGGCGAAATTGCCGATTACGAGCCGACAGATCGCCGTGCTTATGACAACGAACCCAAAACACCCCTACCCAAATTAGCCAAATTTAACGCCCAAGCCGCAATTTCGCAAGAGCCACTAGCTCAATACAAAGTCACATTTCAACCCGACGGCAAAATTATCGTCGCACCAAAATAAACTGCGCTAAAGTGCAGATATATTGCGCTGTATGCGGTTGACAGCCTCAGTCAGGACTGCCAGAATAGAAGTTATATGGGCAAACTTACTCCATCATTAACTAAATCGAGATTTTGGCAGTTAGTACCTTATACCCTGCTGGGTACGAGTTTGTTTGCATGGGTATCTAGTGCCCATCTCGATCGATTCCTCTCTGTCTATTTAGTCTTACTCGCCGCACAATCGGGCACTGTAGGTATCTACTTGCTCGTGGGTTGGCTCAAATCGAGAAATCGTTAGCATTTATAGCCAATTACTTTCCTATCCTGGAGCGGATGACTGATGCGGAACCGAACAGCAGCAATATTAATTTGTTTTTTTGGCGGTTATTTTGGCGTTCATAAATTTTACTTAGGTCAAGTTACCTGGGGGATAATCTATTTGATTTTTTGCTGGACTTGCATCCCCGCACTAGTTTCTTTCTTTGAATTCTTGGGTCTGTGTTTTATGTCCGATCGTCAGTTTGACGCTCAATTTAACTACGATACCAACCCAAATCTACTCGATCGCGGTACCAGTTATCCAGTTTCACCATCAAACCGATCGAAAACCGAAGCTACTGCTACTTTATACGAACTCAAAAAGTTATATGAAGACGGCATCATCACCGCCGAAGAATACGAAGCCAAACGTCGCAAAATGTTAGAAGATATTTAATTTAGACTTTAGGTTTTAGGTTTTAGGTTTTGGAACTGCGTTCCATGTTTTAAAAACGGTTGTACTCCTTACTCCCCATCCCGTCTGCATCTAAAATTCAGCTTATGTCTAATGCAGCTTTAAAAAGAATTCCCGATTGGATTTGGTGGTCTTTGTGCCCGGTATTTGGAGCTTTGACAATTGCTTATGCTGGCTATTTGACAAAGACAGATAAATGGTTGCAAATCGGTGGCGTGATGGGTGCGATCGTCTTATTAGCCTCGATGTCTGGACAATCGTGGTTGGTAATGTTGGCAATACCGATTCAATTTGGCATCGCGATGAGTATTAAGAATCCGTTCTTAATTAAAAGCGCGCCGCGAGGGGCAATTTTGCCAACAGATCGCCAAACAGCCGAATTAATTGCTAATGTTCGGGGTAAAGTCGATGTTAATAAATGCTCGAAAGATGAACTGGTACACATATTGGGTCTACCGATCGTCTATGCTAATAATATCGAATTAATTAAAGCTGAAGGGTATATGTTTACCCATTTAGAAGAACTTACCCAATTGGCAGATGTGCCCGAAAAATATTGCGAAGCGATCGAACCAATGATTGCTTTTAATTATTATGAAAAAGATGACGACCCGATCGATTGGCAACGCTTAAATATTCTACCGATGTCCGAATTAGTCGAATTGGGACTCGATCGAGATAGTGCTAATACCATCTGTGAAGAACGGAAATTACACGGAAATTATCGCTCTCTAGTCGAAGTCAAACGCCGCACGGGATTACCGATCGCTGTTTACAAACATTTGCTTTAATTGCTGCTGACGTTTTAACCACTTCGAGATGACTAGCCTGGTGCGTTACCCTGCGGGATAACACACCCTACTATCGTTCCTAAGCTTGCGTGTAATCTTAACGACGATCGCCAGATGTAAGTTAATCTATTCTGTGCCGATCGATTTCCCGCACGATCTCAACTACCCGATCGATTCCATCCTCGGCTTGAATTTTTGCCCCCAAATCTGCCGCCCGCTGGCGCATGACTGGATCTGTCACCATTCGATCGATCGCTTGTGCCAAATTTTCTACCGTTAATTGCTTGCGGGGAATCGGTGCCATTCCCACCCCCAAATCGGCAATCCGTTGCCCCCAAAACGGCTGATCGGCAAAAAATGGAATTGCGATCGAAGGTACACCCGCTCTCAAACCTGCCGCCGTCGTCCCCGCACCACCATGATGCACTACTGCCGCCATCCGGGGGAATAACCAGCTATGAGGCACCGAATTTATCATTAAAATATTATCTGGCACGTCAGCCTTGCTTAAACTACCCCAGCCAGCTTGCAAAACAGCACGTTGCCCAGTGCGATTTATTGCCTGTAGTACTAAATCTGCGGTTTCTTCTGGCTTGCGACTGCCCATGCTACCAAAGCCGATATATACTGGCGGCGCACCATTTTGCAGAAATTTTACTAAGTCTGCGGGTGGAGTCCAATCGCTAGCATCCAAAAACCAATCGCCCACAATCTCGGTTTTGTGCCAATCTACAGGCTTAGGAATGATAGATGGACTGAAACCATAAACAGTAGGGTATCGATGCATTACAGCCGATTTATACGGCCCCCAGAAGGATCTTGCGGGGAGGTTTAATACTTGCTCTCTAGCAATCCGATCGGCGGTGCGAAACCCTTGCCACATTATTTGCCGTAACAGCAGGTGCGATAACCAATTAAAAGTACCCCCAAGTTTAGTCAGCGACTGAGGAAACAAGATGCCAGGGAACGATCGCGTCGGCGTAAACGGAAACAAAAAAGCCGGAAGTAAAGGAATTTGTAATTTCTCCGCCAGCGAAACCGCGATGTTTAATCCACCCACTCCCACCACAATTAAATCCACACCCTGACATGCTGCGAACCCCGCCTGCATCCAGTCGATCGCGACCGATCGAGCGAGTTTAGAGGTATGTTTGTTAATTGCCAGGAAATTACCTTTTTCTAATAAAGCACGCATTTCTGGCGACTCGACAATTTCTTGGACGTTCCCTTTGACTGGATAAAATTCTAAGCTGTGGGTTGTGACTAACCGTTCAAAGTTAATATGAGTCATCACGCGGACGTGATGCCCTGCTGCTTGTAATCCTTTACCCAGCGCAACATAAGGCTGCACGTCACCTTGAGAGCCAAGCGCGATCGCCAAAATTTGCATCAGTAACTCCACCTTAATACGTCGAAATTAAAATGACATTATTGTCAATTTGATATTAACGTCAATTTAGTTCGATCGTCAAATCAGCATGAGTAAAGATTCCCGACTTTTTGAAAAAGTCAGGGATCTGGGCACCACCTAATTGTTATATGGTGGCGATCGCACGTAAAATATGATGGCTTTGCAGTAGGCTAAAGGATATCAAACACAATGCAGCCATCGCGACGAGCATCGATCGGGCTAGAAAAACGAGAACGCACTCGATCGAATTTAATCGCCGCCGCCTATCGGGTATTTGCCCGTAAAGAAGCCGATGCAGTGACGATCGACGATATTATCGCCGAAGCCGCCGTGGCGCGGGGTACATTTTATAACTATTTCCAAACGCGAGAAGAAGTCCTCACCGCCGTTGCCGTCGCTCTCAGCGATGAAATGAACCATAGTCTGTGGGCGCAATCTGCCCAGATTGAAGATCCTGCCACACGGATGTCGATCGCGATTCGGCAATTTCTACATCAAGCCATCCGCGATTCTACTTGGGGCTGGGTCATAGTTAGAAGCGGCTTGGTGGCAGCCCCATTGAGCCAAACGATAAAAACAGGAGTAACGACCGATTTAGAGGCTGGGCTGCGATTAGGGCGGTTTCAGGTGACAAATAAACAAGCCGCGATCGATCTGATTTTGGGTACGGGATTGATGGCAATGCGAACTATTCTGGGCGGACATTCAGAGCCAGATTATCCTGAGCAAATTACCGAACTGATATTGAAGACATTAGGAGTTGAAGAGCAGGAAGCTCACTCGATCGCGTTTCAAATTTTGGAACCGTTATCAGTTAACAGAATTTAGCGACTTTCTCAATCAAATTTAATTGCGTCTAATGAATCGATTAACAGTACTATTTCGGCGTTCGTTCGCGGCGATTAATACTGAAGTCTAGTCGGGTTTTTAGTGTACAAAAGTTGATGTCTTTCGGATGCTTCCGCCCACGATCGCGGCATTCGGTATTGTTGTAAAATAATGTCATCGATCGCCGATCGGACTTGATGGGCGCAAGTCTCAAAATTCACTTTGCCAACACCAGTTCCCAACCCAGGAAATGCGATCGTTTTAATCCAATCGACTCCCAGAATATTATAAACAGACTAGGAGCGCACGATCGAATCCCCATTCACTAAACTACCAAGAAATCGCACCATCTTCGTTGAAGAAACCACCATTAGAGCCATCATTTGATAAGGTTTCAAGTTTGTCCCCATCGATGCCGATGGGGGTGTTGCGGCTCAATCTGTCGCTTCGCTATTGGCAATTCGATCTCACTAGTGCTACTTCAAAGCTGGTAGCTCCTTAATCGTGACTTGACGGGTGGGAATTTCGATATTAGCCACAAATCGCTTATTCCCTGATGTATAAATTACCAAGCGACGATCGATACCTTTGGGGTAGACTAGTAATATCTTATCGATATCCTTAATAATTTCGGTGTAATTTGCCCCAGAAACATCGGAGATACCGATTTGCTTACGATCGAGATCGTTAAGTATTTTATCGCTATTTGTGTCGGCGATCGCCCGAACGTGCCATAAAGCTTTGACAGTCTTAATCCAATTCGCCCGCGTCGGATCTGGATTTGACTTATCTAGTGGTGCGGTTTCGCCAATTTGCTCTAAACTCAGCAGGCGCGAACTATTATTTGTCAATAATTTACTCGCAGAGAGGTTATCCCGATGGACGAACATATAGTTCCGAATGTCCGTACCATATTCATTTCCTTTACCAGATTCGTAGCTACCAGATTTTATCTGTTTGATGATACTGCGCTGCTCTTCTGTTGCTACGTAAATCGGTGCATATAGATAAGGTGTCCCATTAATTTGCTGGAATTGCGTCATCCAGACTTCTTTAGGTGCGGGTAATGGAGTCGGAGTATCATTTACCGCGACTTGAGGGCTGGTAGTCGAGGCGATGGGTATCGTCTTACTATTACAACTTGCTAACGCGGCTACTACGCCTATCACACCAACTAATTTCCACAATTGCTCGGACATAAACTCACTCTCACCACATAAATTAGACTTGTTGAGTATGCCTACAATTAGATACTCCTCGATTCCGGTGTAAGCTCAAAACCTAACACATAAAGCCTAAAGCCTAGTAACACTAGCACAAAAATACCACAAGCGACCCAAAACTCTATATCATGGAGTGTAGGTAAAACCCATTGGGCGATCGAACGTGATTCCTTTACAATTATCTCTCAAGAATTTTCTTAGTTATACCGAAGCCAGTCTGGACTTTACGGGGCTGCATACCGCCTGTATTTGCGGTGCTAATGGGGCGGGGAAGTCGTCACTATTAGAGGGGATTACCTGGGCGATTTGGGGCGAATGTCGGGCGGTAAGCGCGGATGATGCCATTAGCAATGGGGCGATGGATGTCCGGGTAGATTTTACCTTTGGGATGCATGGCGAAACTTGTCGGATCATTCGGAGTCGTCAGCGCGATGGGAATGGGGCGTTGGAGTTTCAGATTCAGACGAGTGGGGGACAATTTCGGACGCTCTCGCAAAAGAATGCCCGTTCTACGCAAGCGTTAATTGATGATTATCTCAAAATTGATTACGAAACTTTTATTAATTCTGCATATTTACGTCAGGGTAAGGCTGATGAATTTATGCGGAAAAAGCCCGCAGAACGCAAACAGATTTTAGCAGATTTATTGAAGCTCGATCGCTACGAGCAATTAGCCGATCGGGCGAAGGAGTCGGCGAAGCAGTATAAGGTACAAGTGGAAGTATTGACAGAAACTTTAGCAGCCGATTTGTTAAGGTTGCAAGAGATCGATGGGATTACTCAGCAGCGAGATGCGGCGAAGTTAGAGATCGATCGATTGCAGCAGGTTCAAACCAGTGAGGAGCAGGAATTAGAAGGTTTTAAAACAATCGCCAGACAGCGAGAAACTTGGCAACAACAATTAGCATGGGAGCAAAAACGCGATCGCGAATTACTTCAAGCCGCCGCCCAAACCCAAGCCGATCTTCAGATCTTAACTACAGACAAAAATCGCCTGGACGAGCTGCTAATTCGATCGGATGAAATTTCGATCGCCTATCAAGCTTATCTCGATTTACAACAGCAGTTAGAAGTCTTAGACCGTCAATTTAATCTTCACCAGCAAGCTCAACTCGATCGGCAAAAGATAAGTCAGCAATTAGCCAGCCAAACGCAAGCACTACAATTAACTTTAGGTCAAAATCAAGCACAACTAGCTTTAATCGATCGCCAACAAAGCGAATTAATCGATATTTTAGCAACCGTCGGCGATGTGACTAAAGGTGCGGCTCAATTGCAAATATGTCGTCAGCAATTGGCAGAATTAGATCGCCTGCAAATAGAAGTATTACCCCTCCAGCAACAGCAAGTATTATTAACAGGCGATCTCGATCGTCAGACTGCTAAAATTCAAGCTAAGTTAACCGAACTAATTCGCCGCGAACGACAGGTATCGATCGAGACAGCAGAACGATTGCCATTAGTCAATCGACTGGCTTTATTAGATACTAACATTGCCGAATTAGACTGTAAAAAAGTCTATCAAAAGCACGTCGAAACAAAAGGTCTCAATAAGAAAGAAAATATCCAAAGACTGGAAGCAGATACTCGTAATTATCAGCGACAATTAACCGAACTCGATCGCAAGCTAGTTTTATTAGAAACTCCCGATGCTAGCTGTCCGTTGTGCGATCGACCTTTAGATGAAAGTCATTGGGAGCACGTACTAACTAGTGCTAAAAATGAGCGAGAGCAAATCGAACAGCAAATTTCGGCAACTCAAGAAGAACATTCGCGCTATGTTAAAGAAAAAGAAGATTTATCTATTGAATATAAGCAGTTAAATCGCGATTTGGCTGGCTTAGATAATCTGCGCGAACAAAAAGGAAAACTACAAGCACAATTAGATTCGATCGCGAAACTAGAACTAAGTCTTCAGGAAATGGCTGTCGAAAGATTGCAAATAGAACTTGAGATCGAATCAAAAAGCTATGCAGCCGAATTACAATTACAACTCCAAGATTTAATTGCTAAAATAGCGGCAACTAACTACAGCGAACAAAGCCACGCTCTGGCTAGAGGTGATGTCGATAAATTGCGGTGGGTGGAGATTAAACAAGAAAAAATTAAAGATGCCGAGCGCAAACAGACTCAATTAATTGAACAGAAACAGCAATTAGTCAGCGAAATAGCTAAAATTGAAGCAGAAATAACTCAACTTCAGACTAATTCGGATTTACAAGTAGAACTGCAAACCATAGACAAACAAATTGCCGAACTTAGCTACGATCGCAACTACCACCAGCAAGTTACTAATAACTTACGTCAGTCTCAATCGATTCAACTTCAATATCAAGAAGTTCAGCAAGCCAAACAAACCCAGCCTCAACTATTAGAGCGCATTAACTTATTACAAACTAACGAACTTCAGAATACAACCGATCGGCAAAAATCGCAGCTAGAAATCGAGCGAATTAGCTTAGAAGTTGCCAAAATTCCCAATAATGACGAACGAATATTAGCAGTAGAGCAACAACTAGCCGCCCGCCGCCAACTCTTAGATAACCAACTCTCAAATCTCGGTAGCCTCGATCGGCAAATTACCCAACTTAACGATATTAAAGAGCAACTGCGATCGCAACAGCAGCAACTCGATAACTACAAACAACAGCAAAAAATCTACGACGAACTCGGCAAAGCCTTCGGTAAAAATGGCATTCAAGCTCTAGTGATCGAGAATATTCTGCCCCAACTCGAAGCAGAAAGCAATCAAATTTTATCTAAACTTAGCAGCAACCAATTCCACGTTCAATTTATTACTCAAAAAGCGACTAAAAGCAGCCGCGTTAAAAAAGCCAGCGTTAAAAGTGCTAAATACATCGATACCTTAGATATAGTTATCGGCGACGCTAATGGCACCAGAGCTTACGAAACTTACTCCGGCGGTGAAGCTTTCCGGATCGACTTTTCAATCCGGCTTGCACTAGCTAAACTGCTATCAAATCGAGCTGGTACTCCCCTCCAAATGCTGATTGTCGATGAAGGGTTTGGCACCCAAGATCGCGAAGGTTGCGATCGATTGATTTCGGCGATTAATGCTATTTCTAGTGACTTTGCCTGCATTCTGACTGTAACTCACATGCCTCAATTTCGCGAAGCCTTTCAAACTAGAATCGAAGTCCAGAAAACTAATAAAGGTTCGCAAATTCAAGTAATTACCTAATCGGATGTTTGGAAAGTCAATTCTTTTAAGCATAAACCCTAGAAATCCCCCTGTCTTGTCTCGCATAATCCGGGAGGAAACCTCCCGGCTGCGAGCCGCTAAATCCCCATTAGAAAGGGGGGACTTTAAAGCCCCCTTTGAAAAGGGGGTTGGGGGATTCAGATCTCGAAACGAAGTCTAGCTGACTTGTATGTATGCCATAGCTTAAAAAAGGGAATTTAGATCTACGATTCATATCAAAAAAACTTTTCAGACATTCTTTCACTTCGATTCAAAATAACCTTGTAAATAACTCAGCATCAATCGCTTAGTTTCAACAACCAAGCGTTCCCCTAAAACCTGCTCCTGACTGAGTGATAACCATAGCAAAGTTCCAATTGCTTTGACTAACGTAAACGAAATTGCCTCATAATCGATAGCCGCTAAACCGGGATGGTATCGAGATAAAGATATTGCCAAAGCTTCAATTAGTCGCGCATCAGCCGCATTTTCAATTTCCTCTAGCTCGGAAATAGTACCTTGTACCTGCATAAAAATTGAATGATAGCCAGGATAGTCGGTAAAAAATTGTGCTGTAGTATCGACAATGCGATCGACATAAGCTGACAGGTTCAAACTTACCATTTCAGTAGCATCTAGTTCCATAAAGCGATGATGCAGTTGCTCTGTATATCGCATCGCCAACGCACCGACAATCGCCCCTTTATCTGGAAAAAACTGGTACAGCGATCCGATCGGTACTTTTGCACCACTCGCGATCGCATTAGTTGTCGTGGCATTGTAACCATCGGCAATAAACAATCGTTCCGCCACATCTAAAATCTGACTTACTCGTTCCTGGCTTCTCGCCTGTCGCGGTTGTCGCCGCATTCCCAACGATTTTACTGAATTTGTAGCCATTTCACCAATAAGCCTCGATCGATATCCGAGTATCACTCACTTTTTACTTGACAAAACATGAATTATACTCATATTCTAAGAAAAGATGATTGATGCTCGTATTTTACCTGAAGTTGACGACCCCTAGACTCATATTTTACTTAATTCCGTGGAGATTTTTGTGATGTCACTTATGAACGCTCTTAATGCTGGTTTACCCTTTGATGCTCACAATCAGCAGCACAGCCATTTTCAAATCGTGCTGATTTTCAAGACATTTTTTGCGATGCTCGCAGGCGATGAGAGCTTAACAACAGTCGGAGAGCTGTCAGATGCCTTGGTAGAAACCCCCGCCTTCGATTTAGCAGCTCGAAAATTACAGCGCGATCCCGCTTGCGCGCGACTGATTCGAGATCGGTATATTCCCGCCAATTACAACCTCGATTTACTGCTAACCTATCCCCCCGATTCACTCGGCTATATCTATGCCTCAACTCTCAAAAATGCCGCATTCAATCCCAATTTACATACAGGGATGAGTGCTGAATCTGAGGCTAAATATGTAGAACTGCGATTGAGTCAAACCCACGATATTTGGCACATAATTACCGGATTCGATACCTCGCCGCTCGGTGAAATTGGCTTACAAGCCGTTCATTTGGCGCAATTTCCCTACCCCCTCGCCACGATGCTGGTTGCCAATAGTTTAATTTCTAGCACCTTATTAGAACCAGAAAGCCTGCCCTCATTGCTTCAGGCGATCTCACGAGGATGGCAGATGGGCGAAACTGCTGGGGCATTGTTCGCACCCAAGTGGGAAGAAGCATGGGATAAGCCACTAGCACAGTGGCGTGCGGAGTTAAATATTCAAGCTATTTAACCCAAGTTGTTAGCAATAACCCCAGCGGTTTCTAACCGCTGAGATGGCAGGTATCTTGACGATCGATCGCGGTACAATAGTCAAATGAGCGAACACGATCGAGCTACATCAGCCGCAGATCCAGCATCTAATCCTGGCATATATATTATCGGTGTCGGCCCTGGCGATCCAGATTTATTGACAATCAAAGGTCAAAGAATCATCGCGACTGCCGAGGTAATTCTCTATGCCGATTCGTTGATTCCCGATCGGATTTTAGCGCACGCCCGCCCCGATGCCGAAATTATTAAAACCAGCGATCGAACGCTCGAACAGATTATCGCAATTATCGTCGATCGAGTCCGATCGGGTTTGACAATCGCCAGATTGCACTCTGGCGATTTGACGCTGTATAGTGCCATTTCCGAACAAATCCACGCGCTCAAAGCTGCAAATATTACCGTCGAATTAGTCCCTGGTATTAGTGCCTTTCAAGCAGCCGCAGCCAAGCTGCAAGTCGAACTCACCGTCCCCGAAATCGTCCAGACAATTATCCTCACCCGTCCGACGGGGAGAGCTTCTGCCGTACCCACTGCTGAGAATTTAGCTAGTTTAGCAGCTCATCGATCGAGTTTATGTCTCTACCTCGCCGCTCGTCACGTTGAGACAGCGCAGGCTCAATTACTCCAGCATTACCCGCCAGAAACGCCTGTAGCCATCTGCTTTCGAGTGGGATGGCCGGATGAACGAATTTTGGTCGTACAGCTCTTGGAGATGGCATTAGTGACTGCTAGGGAAAATCTCGTGCGGACGACGATGTATATTATCAGTCCCGCTCTAATCCAGATAACAGGTGAAGGCACTCAAACCCGATCGCAACTATATCACCCCCAACACCAACATCTATTTCGGAACTAGCCCGCTAACTTACATCTGGCGATTGAGCTTCGTTTGGGCACCACCTGGGGATGAATCCCCAGGCTAGCTACGAAAGTCCACTTGAATGGACTTTCGTATCGAGCACCGCACTTCAGTCGCGGGCGGATGATAAACGTAGCTCATGAATGAGTTCGTTTTCGATCGATAACACTGTCAATTGCATTCTGCCACAAACCCATGACTCGCTCGACACCAAATCGATCGAGAATTTGGGGCGCATTGAGAGCTAATTGCTTGCGTCGGGAGGGGTCGGACATCAGCGCATCTAATTGTGCTGTCAGGGCATCCACATCTTCTGGAGCCACCAATACGCCATCGACCCCATCAACGATAATATCGCGCGGGCCGCTCAGACAGTCTGCCGCCAATACGGGTAAACCACAAGCCATCGCCTCGCACAACGCCATCGGAAAGCCTTCAAAGCGAGATGGCATGACAAATAAATCTGCCTGAGCCAAATACTCTCGCACATTGGTAACTAAACCCGGAAAATGAACGCGATCGGTTAATTTTAGCTGCGATCGTAACTCTTCTAATTCAGCTTGCATCGGCCCTTCCCCTAAAATTGTGAGCTGCCAATCGGGGTATTTAGCTTGGAGTCGCGCGAAAGCTTCGAGCAACAGATCGAAACCTTTCTGAGGATGTAGTCTGCCGATCGCAATCGCGCTGGAGGCAGATAGTAATGACTCTATTGCGTCGATGGGAGCTGGTATGGTGACGGGATTGGGCATGACGATCGCTCGATACCCCTGCGCGGCAGGATAAAATGGCAAAGCATTCTGAGTCAATACCGTAACTAAATCGGCATAGCGATAAGTCCATTTCATTAACAACTGCCAGAGTTTAGTCGCATCGTTAGACCCTGGATAAATATGTTCGCAGACAATTGTTGGGACTTTCAACCCCGCGCAGGCGACGATCGCATACACATTGACCGCATTCATAAAACTAATGACAACATCTGGTTTGCTGGCAATAATTTCTTGTCGCAAGCGGGCAATCCGCTGCCAAGTTTTGGTAATCGCGACGATCGCATTAGCTGAATCTCCCGCCAGTCCCATCGGTCGAAGCTCAATGCGCGGATCTAACGTGTAGAATAATGGCTTAGTCGGTGCGACTAGCATAATTAATGTTACATCCCAGCCCTGACAGACCCAATAGTTGGCAACAATCGAGATTACCCGCTCTGCACCGCCACCACCGAGTCCGTGAATAAATAGAGTAACTTTCATCAATACCGATCGCAATTTAGATAAATAATTAGATCGAGATCCGATTACCTCCGGTACGCTACGCCAACGATTACCTACGGTACGCTACGCGAACGAATCTCTAAATCTGGGGATGGTTGCCATCCGAATATCTATCTTAACAGTTTCTCGATCGAACCCAATTAGTTCCCAGATTTGCACGTAAAATACTTAAATAATTAATTCAGTTTACAATAAATTCGTAAATCAAATATCTACTTTTCATAGTTTACAATCGAGATTATCTGTCAATAATTGATGGCAAGCTAACGGAGCTAACCGGATCGATTATCGCGCATCTACACAAGCAATACATCGATCGTCGTTTGACATGATGAAATCTAGGTGATGCATCCCCACTCGGTTAGAGGACATAGTTCCTAACTCGAATAGATAAGTACCGTCGGCATGAATTCGTGCTTCTCGATATTCATCTGTCGTCAGTAATTCGATCGCGATCGCCGTAACATTATATCCATAAGTTACCTGACAATCTTGAGTAAACCTGATCGGTCGGTTGTCGATTTGTCTCATCCGACCTGCTGGTCTAGAAATCTGGGAATTATTACTGACGATCGGACTCATCGGGTGTTCGATCCAATTACCAACGAGACGATCGGCATAGTACAATTTTAATGAGTTACAAGCATCTCGATCGGTGGGTTCGACACCAACAAATAACCACCACAGACCATTAAAATGCAAAATCGATGCATCTACAAACCGCTGACCGACTAAAATTTCGGTCACAAATTCCCACTCATCTGGAAATTTATTAGCCTTATACAGTCGGACTGAATTCGCTTCACACGATTCAGGAATTAAATACCAATCAGATTCAAATTCAAATACATAAGGATAAGAAAGATGAAAATCTTCTGTTAAAATAATTTTTTGATAATTCCACTTGTATCCATCTTGACTGCGTGCAAAAGCAAGTTCGCCCTTATGCTGTTTGTGATTGAAGACCTCAAAAAACATCAACCATTCATCGCCAACTCGCACCATAAATGGATCGGCGACGAATGATGCTAACGTATCAGTCACATCCGATCTACTGATGACTGGATTTGCGACAACCGTTGTCGGTTTTAAACTTAAAAAATCTCGACCTTCATAAATAGAGATCGACCAATCCATTTGACGATCGACCCAAATTAATCGATTTGCCAGTTTAAATGGTAATAAACCGATCGTGTAATTATAAACAGCTACAATTCTAGATTTTATTTTTGATAACCGCATTTAAATTGTTAGTTGAAAGCTTAGTGAATTTTAACTTAGGGGCTGGCAATTTAATAAACTACCAGTAGGCACAACCTAAACCCATAAATATCTGGGATGTTATTTC
The DNA here is from genome assembly GCF_031422475.1 of Chamaesiphon sp. VAR_48_metabat_403. Taxonomy (NCBI): domain Bacteria; kingdom Bacillati; phylum Cyanobacteriota; class Cyanophyceae; order Gomontiellales; family Chamaesiphonaceae; genus Chamaesiphon; species Chamaesiphon sp. VAR_48_metabat_403. The sequence continues at coordinate 2,725 of NZ_JANPLS010000243.1, read as the reverse complement.
CACGCAAGTCCCTTAGAGCTAGATTGCAACTGACGGTTTTTCTGACGGTAAATCGACTTTTCGATCGCATCCGTCCATAGCTCCATGACCCGATCGATCCCAAAGCGATCGATAATTTTAGGTGCATTATGAGCGATGTGCTGCCGTCGGGCGGGATCGGACATCAACGCCGTCAATCCAGCCGCTAGCGCATCGACATCTTCTGGAGCTACCAACACGCCATTAACCCCATCCTCGATGATATCGCGCGGGCCGCTCAAACAGTCGGTAGATAGCACGGGCAAGCCACAAACCATCGCCTCGCATAAAGCCATCGGAAATCCCTCAACGCGAGATGACATCACAAATAAATCGGCTTGTGCCAAGTAATCTCGAACATTAGTAACTGCACCAGGGAGATGAACGCAATCTGTCAATTGCAACTGCGATCGTAACTCTTCTAATTCCGATCGAATCGACCCTTCTCCCAGAATTGTTAATTGCCAATCGGGGTATTGAGGATGAATTTGGTGGAAAGCTCTAAGCAACAAATCGAAGCCCTTACGCGGATCGAGTCTCCCAACGGCGATTAGACTGCAAGCGGGTAATAATCGATCGGTTGTGACTGCTGGAGCTGGTACGAGTGTTGGATTTGGCATCACCATCGTCCGATATCCTGCGGCTGCTGGATAAAATGGCACCGCATTCTGAGTTAAGACGGTGATGAAATCGGCATGGCGATAAGACAATTTCATTAGTAATTTCCAGATTTTATTCGCATCATTAGCTCCTGGATAAGTATGTTCGCTGACAATAGTCGGAATATTTAAGTCCCAACAAGCCAAAATATTATAGACATTAACAGAATTCATAAAACTGATGACTACATCTGGATTGTTAGCAATAATCTCCTCGCGTAATCTCGTCACCCGTCGCCAAGTATTTTGAATGGCGGAAACCCAATTAGTCGAATGCGCTGCCAGCCCTAGCGGCTGAAGCTTAATTTGCGGATCTAATGGATAAAAAGATGGTTTAGTCGCATCGACAAACATAATTAAATTTACTTCCCAACCTTGCCTAGCCCAATGGTTGGCCAGAATCGACATCACGCGTTCTGCGCCACCACCACCTAGCCCATAAATAACTAGCGTAACTTTCATGAATCGTAATATCTAAAACAACAATCAGATATCAATTTGTTAAATTGATATCCAATCTTAATCCAAGCACTTATACAAATCAACGTAAAAAAAGCTACTTATAAGTTAAAGATCGATACATTCACTTAGAAATTAGCGCAGATTCAGATATATGGCTGAGTCCTACTTTGCCAACCTCATCGTGCGGCGAAGTGAGTTAAATCCGGTTTTAGCTTCCCATGTTCGTTCGTTAGCCAAGCGAATTGAATATTCTGGACGATTGGCAAGTTTAGCGATCGGATCGGGAAGATTTAATAAAATATCGTATACTCCTAGCGGTGCCGCTGATGGGATTTTCGATCGAATATCTACCGAAATTGCACCAGCTTCAGGTAACCACAGCCGAGGATCGTAAGTCTTGCTCCCAGGCTTGAGGAGGGGCAGGCGATAGACTTTGCCAGTTTGTTGGTGGCGCAAGATTAGTTCCAGATTGCGGGGATTAAAAGGACTGGCATAACCGACATTTTTAATGACAAAATTCCCGCTTAACTGGCGATTTTGCCGTACTTGCGAGGGGAAATTCGATTTGACTAATTGCAAGCGGTAGCCCAAACTGCGATCGATCCGCGCATAACAGCCTTCCGATTTCCAGCGGTTGAGAGCAGGTTCGTAGAAATTAGCATTTAAATAGCTCCAATGAAACTGGGCTAATTCTGCCTCTGCGGTGGGACAATCGCTGCGATGTTCTGCTGGTCTGACCTGACAGGTTTCGCCGCCAACAACTACATAGGGGGCAATTTTACTAATATAGTTTTTAAGTGTTGGTACATCTGGCTCATAAGTCCCCGCATCAGTGCGACCCGCTAAAAAGCAATCATTTTTAAAGCCGACACGAGCTTGACGAGAGCCACTAAAAGCATCAGCACTCCTAAGCGATTGTGGATAAAACGTCTTAATATCGTTGGCGTACCGAATCTGCACCATCCGGTTGGCTGGCATCGCCGTCAACAGCGCACTTAAAATTTTGGCTTTAGGCTGAGGCCTGTCTAGTTTGCTCCCCGAACTGTGCCACTCGCCCCAAGCACCGATAAACCCCCCTTGTAGGACGGCAATGACATCGGCATTTTGTTGGAGAACGGGTTTGAGCTGCGCGATATGCTCTAGCGTCAGCTCTAGGCTGGCATCTGGAGAGTTAGCAATATTACCTGTGGGAAAGTTATAACTAAATCGCGGGATCGCCTTGATTCCGGCTGCCCGGACTAGTTGAAATTGCCGATTTAATTGGGCTAAAAATTCGGCGGGTAAGGGAGTGTTGCGATATTCATCCAAGCGAATATAAGCTCGCGAGAGGGTATAACCTTTTTGCCGGACATCGCTAAAGTCTCGACCCTTGATTAATTCGATGTCGTTATGAAATCCCCGCTCTGGATTGAGAAATTCTGCCGTTGTCGGTACATAGGTCACAATCGATCCAGCACTGGCTGGTTTAGTCGCAGTCAGGCTCAAATCTGGTGTCGGATGGACCTCACGGGGGGCAATCGAAGCGCGAGCGATTTTGGTTGGCTCATCAACCTTACTCGTACAGCCAAATAGTAACATCGAAATCC
>NZ_JANPLS010000242.1:0-12205 GCF_031422475.1 Chamaesiphon sp. VAR_48_metabat_403 | reverse complement strand
TTACCTTAGCTGAAATTAAGACCCTCAATGCGATCGAACGTCTCCCCGCCCTACGCGGTACGGCATTTGACAACGATGGTTTAAAAGTCCCCACTTTCCAAGAAGTCATTGATTTAGTCAAGCAAGTCGAAAAAGATACCGGACGTAAAATCGGCATCTACCCCGAAACAAAACACCCCAGCTACTTCGCAGCCCAAGGTACACTTCTCGACGGTACTACCAAAATTAATGTCAATCTCGGTCAAAAACTCGTCGATACCTTAGTTTCGAGCAACTTTACCGATCCCAAACGGGTATTTATCCAATCCTTTGAGGTGAGCAATCTCAAAGAAATTAACGATAAAATCATGCCTGCTGCCAAAATTGACGTGCCATTGGTGCAGTTATTTGGTGGTGCGGCTGGCAAGCCTTATGACTTTACCCTCAGTGGTAATGCGCTCACTTATGGCGACCTCACCAAACCCGCAGAACTGGTAAATATCGCTAAATATGCGGCAGGAATCGGCCCCGACAAACGCTTAATCGTGCCCTCCAGTACGGTAGATGCTGACAAAAATGGCATCCCAGACGATCTTAATGGTGACGGTCAACAAAGTGAAGCCGATCGAGTTTTGGGAACCCCCACTACTCTAGTTACGGATGCTCATAAGGCTGGTTTACAGGTGCATCCTTACACCTTCCGCAGCGAAGGTTTCTTCCTCGCATCGGACTATAAAGGCGACCCAAAAAAGGAACTAGAACAGTATATCAATTTGGGTGTCGATGCCTTCTTTACCGACTTCCCTGGCACTGGCGATTTGGTACGCGATAAATTTGTCGGTACGCCTGCTGTTGCCAACTTGGGCGGTTCGCGTGGCTTTGAAGGGATGGCAATCTCACCCGATAAGTCAACCCTCTATCCCTTACTAGAAGGTACGGTATTTGGCGATCCGGCTGGTTCGCTCCGCATCTATGAATTCGATGTCGCCAGCGGGCAATACAAAGGTCAACTCGGCTTCTACAAAATGGAAGCTACCGGAAATGCGATCGGCGATTTTGCAGTCATCAACAAAAATGAATACCTCGTCATTGAGCGCGATAACGGACAAGGTGCAACGGCTTTATTTAAGAAGATCTTTAAAGTAGACATCTCCAAAAAAGATGCCAACGGTAATGTCTTTAAAGAAGAAGTCGTCGATCTGCTAAATATTCAAGATCCCAACGACTTGAATAAAGATGGTAACACCAAATTTACCTTCCCCTTCGTGACGATCGAAGATGTCGTCGTTCTCGATAACAACACGATTCTGGTAGCTAACGATAACAATTATCCCTTCTCGACGGGTCGTTCACAAAGTGTCTCTGAAAGAGAATCGGCAACTTCGCCCGACAATAACGAATCGATTATTTTGGAACTAGCCAAACCACTATCGAGCGTTACTCAAGTATCGGGTACGGCGGGTAACGATAATCTCATCGCCAAGGTCACGCCAGGATTCGATGGGTTTAACGATAGTGTTTTTACTGGTGCTGGTAACGATACAGTCGATGTACCGATTGCTGGCGCGGCGGCGGGTGACAACCGGATCGATACGGGGAGCGGTGCTGACACGATTTTTATAGCTAATGGCGATCGAGTTTTTGGTGGTGCTGGCGACGATATTTTTGAGGCGAATGATGCCAAAGATTACCGGATTTCTGCGGGTGCTGGTAACGATACTTTGTTCTTAGGTGCCAACGGACGCGGTTTAGGTGGCGATGGTAACGACAAATTCTTTGTCGGTGCTGGTGGCGGGAATATCCTCTCTGGCGGTACTGGTGCCGACCAATTCTGGATTTATAACGGCGAAGCTCCGACAAGTGCAAATACAATTGTCGATTACCAAATCGGCACCGATGTATTAGGGATTACTGGCGGAGTTAAATTTACCGACTTGACTCGGACTGGTAATAATATCGCACTCGGCGGTAACACGATCGCGACCTTAACTGGGGTTGATACTACCACTCTCACCACAGCTAACTTTGCGTTTATTTAATTTGATTCGATCGCGTACTTCTCCTTAATATTCGCCATATCCCCGACTTCTTTGGAGAAGTCGGGGATATATTTTTACTAGCGAAATATTCTGGTATAAATTTTTGCAAGTTTGCGGAATCGATCGATCCCCCTCTGTAGCTGTCATTAAGATTCACTCTTTCCGGTTAGGAAAGACGAAATCGGGTAGTCGCGACTCACACTCAAGTCCACTACCGATGACACTTAAATTATCATGTTCGATCGACCTAATTCGATATCTCGCCTTGCGATCTTTTGTGCGACTATTGCCTTTTTACTCGGCAGTTTAACTGGTTGCAACAGTGGAACTTCGACGCGAAGTTCCAGTTCTAATTCGGCAACTTCCCAATCGCAATCGCCAGTCGCGTCACCAGCCACACCACAGGTTGCCAACACGGAGGCTAAACAAGCAGATAGCAGTGCTGCGCCATTAGCAGGATTGACTGGCTCTGGTGGCGAACAGCCAACTGAAGAAAGCTATAAATCAGTCGCCGAAAATCAATTTTTTGCGGCTACCAGTCAACCATTATCGACATTCTCGATCGATGTCGATACGGCAAGTTATAGTAACATCCGACGGTATATTAACGACGGTCAATTACCACCTCAAGATGCCGTCAGAATCGAGGAAATGGTTAACTATTTTTCCTATGATTATCCACAACCGACAGACGACAAACCATTTTCAATTAATACCGAAGTAGTTAACGCCCCGTGGAATCCCCAGCACAAACTCATCCAAATTGGGTTGCAGGGGAAAAAAGTTAGTGTGGAGAAATTACCGCCGAATAATTTAGTTTTCCTGATTGATGTCTCCGGTTCGATGAACGAACCCAATAAACTCCCACTGCTCAAATCTTCACTCAAATTGTTGGTCAACCAACTCAGACCGACCGATCGTGTTTCGATGGTGGTATATGCTGGTAGTGCTGGTTTAGTTTTACCATCGACTTCTGGCAAGGAAAAAAGTAAAATTATCGCCGCACTCGATAAACTAGAAGCAGGTGGTTCTACCGCTGGTGGTGAAGGAATCGTCCAAGCATATAAAGTCGCGCGCGAAAATTTCCTTAAAGATGGAAATAATCGGGTAATTTTGGCTAGCGATGGCGATTTTAACGTCGGAGTTAGTAGCGATGAAGCGTTGGTAAAGCTCATCGAAACAGAGCGTAATAGTGGGGTATTCCTTTCTATTCTGGGATTTGGGATGGGCAATCTCAAAGATTCTAAAATGGAACAACTCGCCGATAAAGGTAACGGTAATTATGCCTATATCGACAGTATTAATGAGGCTAAAAAAGTCCTAGTTAAAGAAATGGGCGGGACATTATTGGCGATCGCTAAAGATGTTAAAATTCAAGTAGAATTTAATCCCAAACAAGTCCAAGCATATCGGCTCATCGGCTATGAAAATCGCGTCCTTGCCAACCGCGACTTCAAAGATGATAAAAAAGACGCTGGCGAACTCGGCGCGGGACACGCGGTTACAGCCCTGTATGAGGTGATTCCTGTCGGGGTGAAAACCGACATCACATTTAGCAAGCCAACTGCAACACCCGATGCGGCGGATAAAGATACCAAGATCGCGGCAAATAGTCAGGAATTGTTACAAGTGCGATTGCGGTATAAAGCACCTAAATCGGACACTTCGCAACTCATTACTAGTAATGTAGCCGATTCTAATGTGACGATCGGTAAGGCATCTGCCAATCTCAAGTTTGCATCTGCTGTAGCTGCTTATGGGATGAATATTAGTAACTCGAAGTATAAAGGCAGTACTAATTTTAATACCATTATCGAGTTAGCTACTCAGTCTAAAGGTAGCGATTTAGATGGTTATCGAGCGGAGTTTATTCGCTTGGTTGAAAAGAGCAAGAAGATCGCGGAATCTTAGGTGGCTAGTGAGAGGGTGTCTGAAAAGTTTAGTTTGTCAAGCGTAAACCCTAGAAATCCCCCCTAGCCCCCCTTAAAAAGGGGGGAACCATCTGGAAGTCCCCCTTTTTAAGGGGGATTTAGATCTAAGATCGGAGCCAATAAGACTTTTCAGACACCCTCTGACAGCAATGTCGATCTGCAAAATTATTTGGTAGAGATGTTCCACCGAAAAATTTAGAGATTGACAAGATTTAGAGCAGGGACAATTTATAAACTGTCACTACTCTAAATTTACACCCTCATCTAATGTCATAAGATTAAAACAGATTATTAACACAAACTAAAACCTGGAGGTAACTATGAACGATCTAAACTCAGATCGACTGGATTTAAGCCATCCAGGTTATCAGATCGATCGAGTCTTAGGGCAGAATGTTAATGGCGGTAGGGTTACTTATTTAGCAACAGATTTAGAGGTGGATCGATCGGTAGTTATCAAACAGTTTCAATTTGCGACTATCGGTAATCGCTGGAGCGACTATGATAGCTATCAACGTGAAGTCGAAATCTTACAACAATTAAAACATCCAAACATTCCTAAATATCTTACTTCTTGGGAAACACCCAATGGATTTTGTCTGGCACAGGAATATAAATCAGGACGGACGCTAGCTGATTCAGGACGTGAGTTCGATTTAGAAGCCGTTAAGCAAATTGCGATCGATATACTAGAAATTCTCATCTATTTACAACAGCAAGTTCTTCCAATTATCCATCGCGATATCAAGCCTGAAAACATCTTAATCGACGATCGCAACTGCGTTTACCTCATCGACTTTGGCTTTGCTCGGAACACACATACCGAGCAAAATGCCAGCAGTACAATTAAAGGGACACTGGGATTTATGCCGCCCGAACAATTATTCAACCGTCCCTTAACTAAAGCTGCGGATTTGTATGGTTTGGGTGTCACCCTAGTTTGCCTATTAACCGGACAGAAATCGCTGGAAATAAGTCAGCTCATCGATACAAATTATCGGCTGGATCTGCGGTCTCATTTAGGTCATCTACCGCCAAGATTTCTCGATTGGCTGATAAAGATGACCGAACCCCGTCCCGAACACCGATATCCCGATGCTTTCACTGCGCTAACCGCGCTGCAATCGCTCAATAGTGCCCCAAACTCCCAGCCGCTAACGCGAATACCAGAGATTTTACTGGGTATACTGCTAACGCTAGGAATGTTTTCTTATTATAACCATCTGAGGACGATCTCCAAACCATCCACAGCCACTATTACGATCGAGCAATTACATACGAATCGGGGTTGTCCTGGCTGTAATTTAACTGGGATCGATCTTCAGCGGCTAAATCTACAAAGTTACGATTTTAGCGGTGCAAATTTCACTGGTGCGGATTTACGAAATGTCGATTTGCGGGGTGCGAGTTTGCGCGGTGCCAACTTGACAAATGTGCTGACTTTTAATGCTAACTTCGCCAGTGCCGACTTCACTGGCGCGACGATTTCTGACGCACTAGCGCGACAAATAAATCGACGGTAGTGCTGCGATTAAAATCGCCGTTACCTTATCAAATATATTTTATGAACAAAACAATGAAAGCTGGGCAGATCGTCGGACTTACGGCGATCGGAATTACTTTAGCTGGATTCTGTTACCTTAAATATCGGATCGATGATTCTAAAATAGTGAAGGTAATTTCTGTTGAAACTAAAATAGAAAAAGAGAGCGGATTCAAAAATACTAAATTTCAATACGTTCACCGCGATGGACAACAGGATTCTAAATCTGTTTTGGAAAAGTTCGATCGCCCCCTGTCCGAGATTGCCGCTAAAGATGGCTGTATCAGAATGGAATTAGCTTTTTCAGACTGGTTTCCGTGGGATAAATATCGCGGCTTAGTTAGTTTTAAAGAATTAGCATGTCCATTCTAAGAGCGCGATGTTACTAACCGATCGCACAAAATGCCGCCCAGTAGTAGGGTGCAGCAAAGGGTATTTCATTATCGCCAATGTCTAGTTTGATTTGCACTACTAGACATTGGCACTGATACCAGACTGAGCTAACCAGGGCGCGACCATTTCCTTACCGTTGGCTTGTCGCAGCCAGCGTTGAGCATCATTGAGGGCGATCGAATGGTTGGAAATAAGTTCTTAATGCGGTTACTTCGAGGTTAGTGAAGGTCAGATCTTGGGTGGGATCTTGGACTGCTAATAGGTTTTGCAGGGGCGGACGGCTCCATTTGCGGGCGAGTTGGAGCAACTGGACGCTGGGGCATAGCGAACGCCTTGGGGAAATCGATCGAGCAGCCACCAAAAGATTCGATCGCTGGTTCTGGATAGCGATCCTCCTCAAACTTTTCGATTAAAATCGTCAACAACTCCAGCAACGCATCTTCCTCTGGAGTGCGTTGACGATGCTCCAATGCTTCAGCCAAGAGAATTGCTGCTTCATTTTCGGATTCTGTTTCGATCGGCTACTGCCGCTTCTTGCAACAAGGCGATCGCAAAATCCTGTGCTACCACGATAACTGCCTTCTCATCTTGCGGCCAATCTACAGGTCGCCCGAATAGCATCAAAGTTTGACCGATCGAAGCCTGAATCTGGCTGGGCAACAAACAGCCCTGGGGGGTGAATTTCCGACCTAGTTCGGCTGCGAGAACATTCGATCGATCGTCTACCCAAAGTCGAGATTTTTTGTTCGCTCAAAGACCGAAATCACTTTAATCGACGCTTGCAACAACGAGCGATCGATTGGGAAATGATTCAGTTAGCAATTGCCTACGGTAAGTTTAAATATCATTCCCACGCCAAAACTTGGACACTACTCGATCGTAGCCTAATTTATACTCCCTACGCCAGATTTATCGACAAACTACGCGGACTGCGAATCATTGCAACTAACTATTCTAGCGATGACACGCTCAGACTCAGCACTGCTTACTGGGCATACGACTTGAGAAGATAATTACCCCTTCCAAAAAAAAGCGAAACACAGTCAGTATCTAAAATCCAAAAACTCATGGCAAGGTTTCCGGTTCTGTTCGCTCGGCTCTAATCGATCGAGTGATGTCGGCAAAATCTGGATCGTTCTTGAAAATACCTGCAAACTCGATCCACGGGTTTTGCGGTTGTGGGGCGGGGATTTGAATCGAGACAACCTCAGCATTAGCTAATCGCTCGGTGAGGCGTGTTTTGACTTGGTTAATGGCTTCTTGCGAGGTAATGGCGATCGCTTGACAGTCAGGCAGTTCTAAAACGGTAGCAGAAGATCTTCCGTCAGCAGTCTGTTCTAATAATATTTTGTAAGTTGAGGCAAGCATAAGCACTCTCAAGATTCGATCGACAGGATTAACCTACATTCTATCCAAGAATCAGGAAACTCATTTTTAAGGGGAGATCGACGATCTAGAACGATCGATCGCTTGTAACCACCCATAGATAAACGCGCTCGAATTCGCTGCTACCGAACGAGGGCGCAAAGATCCCCGACTTCTCCGAGAAGTTGGGGATCTGATGGTTTCCCAGCTTCGCGGCGAGGGAAAAGAGAACGAAAGTGTAAGGGGTAAAAGTATAAAGAAGTATAGAGGGTTACAAAGTCTTGGGGATCTCGCAGACAACTCGAAAACCGATACTGCTGCTGCGGAGACCGGGGGGATAGGTGCTACGAGCAGCAGAGCGGCAATCACGCGGATGACTGTTCCAGGAACCGCCCCGCAAGCGACGCAATTTAATTTTATATTCCTGTAAACTAATATCTCCTCTGGCACTACCATCCGTTGGCGCACCATTGTAATTGTCTGCGTATACATCCAGGCACCATTCTTCCACATTCCCATGCATACCATACAAACCCCATGCATTGGGGGGAAAACGTCCGACTTTGGTAGTTGTTTGGCGAGCTTCGCCCTTGATTTCTTTGCCATAGACAAAAAAGCTACCGTCATAATTAGCTAAATCGGTGCTAATCGTCTCGCCATAGTAAAATGGTGTCCTAGTTCCGGCTCGACAGGAATATTCCCACTGACTTTCGCTAGGGAGGGTATATTGTTTACCCGTGCGCTGGGATAGTTTTTGACAGAACTCCATTGCTTCCTTACAACGCACCCGTTCGACAGGCAAATTATATCCTTGGAAATGGGATGGATTTGTACCCATTATTGCTTGGTACTGCTGCTGAGTGATGGGATATTTACCCATGCAAAAGGATGAGAGATTGACGAGGTGGAACGGTTGTTCGTCACTTTTTTCAGTCGAACCCATCTTGAATCTACCAGCCGGAATATAAACCATGTCTAAACTAACACCATTGCCCAGACCTTCTCTGAAGTAATCAGCTTCGCCATTGATATGGATGATTTTAATTTCTGTTTTTTCTACTTCTATCTGTTTGTCAGACGACAAAAAACCTTTTTTAGTAACGATTTCTTTTTTGGTGACAATCTCTAATTTAGCGGTTTGGAACCAAAATTTTTGTCTGTTGGGTGTGGCTGAGGGAGTTGGTGCTTGTTTGGGTTGTGCTGGTGGTTTAACCTGTTGCCGAGGTGGAGTAATTAAAGACTCGATCGCCTGTAAAGCCTCATTTGCATTAGCATATCGCTGGCGATAATCTGGTGCAATCATGCGATCGATAACTGTGGCAACGTCCCTATTTACTCGACATAGATGTTCCCATTCGAGCTGTAGAGTATCATTATCGAACAAGGCATAGGGATGAGATCCAGTTAGACATTGAACCGCGATCGCACCTACTGCATAAACATCGCTGGCTAGTTTGGGACTGCCCATGCCCTGTTCGGTAGGCATATATCCAGGCGTACCGATGCCGATGGTTTGACTAATTATAGTATTTGGCCTGTTCGCATTAGCGGCGCGAATTTGTTTGACTGCGCCAAAATCAATCAGTACTAACTTGCGATCGATCTTACGACGAATGATATTATTCGGATTGAGATCGCGGTGGATGATATTTTGGCTATGAACCTTAGTCAATCCGGTGAGAATTTCCTGGAGGATTGCGAGGGTTTCTGATTTGGAGATTTTCCGCCTTTGCAATTCATCCGTCAAAGTGGTTCCGGCGATATACTCTTGCACCAAATAAAACTCACCCTGCAACGGGAAATAGGCATACAGAGAGGGAATTCGATCGTTATCTTTGCCCAACCGCTCTAATGTTTCCGCTTCCGTATTGAAGAGACGTTGCGCGATTTCGAGCGTCTCTGGATCGTTACTATTGGGCTTGAGGAGTTTGACTACTACTTGCGGTTGACTAGGTAAGTGAGTATCTACAGCCAAAAAGGTTTGACCGAATCCCCCTGCGGCTAGTGCTTTCTCAACGCGATATCGAGCGCATAATAATTGACCAGGTTGCATAGTCGATCGTAGTAGCAGAGGAGTGATTCCAATTCAATTATAGCTTGCTCCTAAACCCACATTGGATCGACGATATATGGAGAGATCGATAAAGATCTCAAAAATAGCAGACGCGCTCAAACACTCGATCGACCCTCGGTAATGCCATAATATATATATTCTCATTAACCCAGCAGCCCAAGATCGTGCAAGCTCACCAAAATAGTATCAAAGTCAACAGGATCGAGTAGTCATCACGTAAGCACGAATATTCCCACTTCAGCCGCCCCAGTCATGAGCTACTGCATCAACCCTACCTGTCCCGCTCCAGATCGGAATAGCCCCACCACCAATTTCTGTATGTCCTGTGGGGCAAAGATCCTGCTCAAGGATCGCTATCGCGCCCTGAAGCTATTAGGACAAGGTGGGTTTGGTAAAACCTTCAAAGCAGTAGATGAAGATCGACCTCGCAAGCCGTTATGTGTCATCAAACAGTTTGCATTTAGCAACAATCATCCCGAAACCAGACAGATTGCCCTCAAGCTGTTCTACGAAGAGGCACAACATTTAGAGGCATTGGGCAAACACGACCAGATTCCCGAACTCCTCGCCTATTTTGATATTGAGGGTCAACCCTATCTGGTGCAACAGTTTATCGATGGGCAAGATTTGGAGCAGGAATTAGCCACCGCTGGCACTTTTAACCAAGCCAAGATCCGCGAATTACTGGAGTCGTTGTTACCAGTTTTAGATTTCTTACACCATCAGTCACCACCAGTGATTCATCGCGATATCAAACCAGCCAATATTATTCGGCGGCGCAGTGACAGTGGTTTGGTATTGGTCGATTTTGGTGCGGCGAAGCAGGCGACTCAATCGATGTTAGCTAAAACCGGAACGGCGATTGGTAGTGCAGAATTTGCAGCACCGGAGCAAGCTAGACGTAAACCAGTATTTGCTAGCGATATTTATAGTTTGGGTGTGACTTGTATCTATCTACTCACTCAAGTTTCACCTTTCGATCTGTTCGATATGAATCAAGATGCTTGGGTGTGGCGAGATTATTTGATTGATAATCCGGTGGATGAAAAGTTAGGCAAGGTATTGGATAAAATGATTGCTAATGTTTTACCTCAACGATATCAGTCAGCATCAGAAGTATTAGCTGTATTAGGGCAAAAACCAGATCGTTTCAATACTCCGATCGATCCATCCAAATCTCAAAGCTTCGTCGAGGCGATCGATAGTAGTAGAGACACACCACGTAAAGAGCAATTAAAACTAGATGCTCAAGGGGTTTTGGCAGCATACCGACGCGGTCAGAGAGTCTTTACCGAGATGGATATTAGTAGTCTCGATCTCTCCAAAGCCCAAATACATGGAATTGTGCTCACTAATTCCAACTGTGCTGATGTCAATTTCCAAGGTGCCAATCTCTGTGGTGTTAAATTTGAAAAAGCGGATTTGAGTGGTGCGGTACTGAAGGATGCCGTCCTCAGTAGAGGCTACCTTAGCTATGCCAATCTCCAAAATGCCGACCTGCGAGGTGCCGACCTCAGCGATGCCTACCTCCACTATGCCAATCTTCACGGCGCAAATCTCTGTGGCGCAAATTTGAAAGGCGTTAAGGTAACAGAAGACCAATTAAATCGAGCTAAAACCAATTTTATGACTATTTTCCCTAACGGAAAACGCGGTGGATTCTGGTAGAAAATATAAAAAACATATCGAAAATAGAGGATTGTTATTGAGAGACTCGATTATCCAACGGGCGGGGTGGGTAGATCTCCGATTGCACTCATAAAACCCGAATGCTTGGGATTAGGCTGCATACTTTCGATCGATCTTTGCTGTGAGCCAATTTCAGCTAAGTTCCTTAGCAGCAGGCACATTGGTGGAAAAGATCGGATCTCTACATGTAATTGTTGAAAGATTAGGGCTAGAATTAAGCTAGATTCTGGCAGGTTCTTTGCAGATGACAGCGGATGAAGCCTTAGCATTACTGGATACACTGCTCCAAGCCCAAAGTCTGCGCGATCTGCAAGAGCAAGTATTTCGCTATACCTGGGCGGGATGGGCGGCATGGGTAAAACCTCATTAGCTGCCAAACTCACTCAAAAGTTAGCAACTTTAACTCAAGCTTTCGTTGGCGGAGCCTCTCCCTTGGAGAATCGAATTATCTGGCAATCTCTCCGCAATGCCCCACCGCTAGATAAAATTCTCTTTCAACTGATGGCGATTCTCTCTCGTCAACAGCAGCCCGAACCTGCGGATACCATAGATGCTCAGATCTCCCAATTGATGGCATATCTGCGCGCTACGCGCTGCCTGCTCGTTTTTGATAATTTTGAATCAATTCTTACCCAGCACTCGGCTCACTTGGCGACTAGCCAGCAGCATGGCAACTATCGAGAGGGGTATGCAGGCTATAGCGAACTGCTCCGCCGGATCGCGACCGAACATCATGCTAGTTGTTTATTAATAACCAGTCGGGAGAAGCCGAGTACCTTAATTCCATTAGAGGGCGAATCTGGATCGATCGGGACGCTGGATTTACATGGTTTGAGTGCGATCGAAGTAGCCGCGATCGGTTCTGCCAACGGGTGTCATACAGCCGAGTCCAGCGACTGGCAGCACTTCCAGCAATCTTACGCTGGCAACCCGTTAGCGATTAAAATTGCGGCGACCACAATTCGGGATTTATTTGACGGTAGTGTCAGCGCGTTTTTAGCACAGGGGGTAATTCTCTGTGATGGAATCGAGGCTTTATTAAGCCAACAATTCGTTGGCGGAGCCTCTTCTAAGGAACTTAGCTGAAACTGGCTCAGAGCAAGGATCTGTAAATTGGGTTGAAGCATGAAATTAGGGCGTGCCCAAACAAAGTTTCTTTCACCCTTTAGACGACATTTATGTCGGCTCAGAT
>NZ_JANPLS010000241.1:0-28055 GCF_031422475.1 Chamaesiphon sp. VAR_48_metabat_403 | reverse complement strand
CCAGTAACATTCTTAGTCTTAGTTCTAGTGTAAGCTTTTGTACAAACCCGTCATGCATTGCCCCCAATACGGTTCGTTTAAGTAGAGATCTTTCTGACATTAGTCCGTGTAGGCGGACTTTGCATCATTAGCGGCGACTTCAGTCGCTGACTAACAAAAAGCGTATTGGGAGTTGATGGATTGAGATAACTCTGTTTGCATTGAGTCTCATCAGCAATTGCTCCACTACCTACCAACAGCCAAAAAAATCCCCTCCTCGGAGGGGTGCCCAACGGGCGGGGTGGGTAGATCTCCGCAGCTCACCCACCATCAAAGCGGGGGATTTAGGAGATAAATCGACTAACTAAATCTAGGTAACTCCAAACACGATAACTAAACCCAATACTGCGCCAAACACGATCAAGGCGTAGAATTGAGCGCGTCCGGTTTCGAGGTATTTTAAACCTTCACCGCCGAGTAATGTGGCTAAACCAGTCAGATTCACCGCACCATCGACGACGCGGTAATCGACTTCCATTACCTGACGGGCGATGCGGCGCAAGCCGATGACGAAGACGCTATTGTAAATATCGTCGATGTACCACTTATTCAGGGACAGATTATATAGTGCGGGAATTTTGGATGCGATCGCACTCGGATCGATTTTGCGGCTGAGGTACATTAGCGATGCTAGAGTGATGCCAATTAGACCGATGCCGACGGAACTACCTGCCATAACTAAGAATTCGTTGAGATCGAATTCGTGGGCGTGTTCTACCGCATGTCCGGGGGCGGAAATAAATGCCTCGAAGTAGTTATTAAACGGCGTACCGACTAAGCCAATCAGGGCGGAAGGAACGGCGAGAATGACTAGGGGTAAGGTCATGCTCCAGGGAGATTCATGGGGTTTGGAGGCATGAGCGTGACCGTGGGCATCATCATGACTGTGGTCGTCATGGGCATCGGCACCACTCGGACGGGCAGCGGCGAGTAATTGCTTTTGAATCTGTTTGTCATTGCCCCGGAAACTGCCCTCGAAGGTCGAGAAATACATGCGGAACATATAAAACGCGGTAACCCCAGCGGTGGCAAAACCAACTGCCCAGAGCAGCGGATTTGCGGCATATGTGGCACCGAGAATTTCGTCTTTAGACCAGAAGCCAGCGAAGGGGGGAATACCCGAAATTGCGAGGGTACCGATAAAGAAGGTACTAGCGGTGACGGGCATAAATTTCCGCAAGCCGCCCATTAGGCGCATATCCTGAGCGAGAGCGGGGTTGTGTCCGACGACTTCTTCCATGCCGTGGATGACGGAACCGGAACCGAGGAACATCATGGCTTTGAAGTAAGCATGAGTCATCAGGTGGAATAAGCCTGCGGAGTAGGCTCCGACACCCATTGCCATTACCATATAGCCCAGTTGGGACATGGTGGAGTAGGCAAGACCTTTTTTGATATCGTTTTGGGTAATCGCGATCGAAGCACCCAGAAAGGCGGTAACTGCGCCCGTCCAGGCGATCGTATTCATGGCGGTGGGGATGCCCTCGAAGACGGGATACATCCGCGCGATTAGGAATACGCCTGCGGCTACCATCGTGGCGGCGTGGATCAGTGCGGAAATGGGGGTCGGGCCTTCCATTGCATCGGGAAGCCAGACGTGGAGCGGGAATTGAGCGGATTTAGCAACTGGTCCCATAAACACGAGGATCGCAAATAAGGCGGCTAAACCGCCGCCAATTGCGCCCGATGCGACTAATTCTTGGAGTCTGTCGCCGATAATTTGGAAGTCAAAACTACCAGTCGCCCAGTAGAGTCCGAGCATCCCTAATAGTAAGCCAAAATCGCCGACGCGGTTGGTGACGAAAGCTTTTTGACAGGCATCGGCGGCGGCTTTACGATCGTACCAAAAGCCGATTAGCAGGTAGGAACACATCCCGACCAATTCCCAGAAGATATATACCTGGACGAGGTTGGGGCTAATTACTAAGCCCAGCATCGAGGAGCTAAATAAACTCAAGTAAGCGTAAAACCTCACGTAGCCGGGATCGTGGGACATATACCCGTGGGTGTAGATCAGCACCAACATGGCAACAGTCGTCACAATCACCAACATTAATGATGTCAGATGGTCGATCGTGTAACCCATATTCAGGTGAAAACTGCCAGCAGATGCCCATTCAAACGATTGCGCGTAAACGGGGTGTCCTTGAAATTGACTGGCAAGCAAAGCGAAGGAGGCAACCATCGCTGCCCCCATTAAGGAAATAATTAAAACTGCATTGAGATCTCGCAGTCCGTTGGTAAATTTATTGAGTGAAATCAATCCCAATCCGACTAGCATTGCCCCAGCAAGGGGAAATACTGGAATCAACCAGGCGTAATCGTATAGTGGTTCCATGTATGTAAGCAAAATCTAATAACTAAGGACGGACGAGCTAACTTATTGTCAAAGTTTGGCTGCTAATAAGCGAACATTCCGTCGATCGGGTGTTCTATGAGCAATTATACCGATCCCCACCCCGGCAATTAAACTTTTGTCACCAATCCTAATAGTGAATTAACTTTTTGAAGCATTTCTGGGGTCGAGAACCCTTTGTTGAGATAGTCGTTCGCACCCAGTCGCCGCGCTTCTTTACTCCATTCTGCCGAAGATCGCGAAGAAACAACCAGAATCGGCATCTCGGTGTTGGTTTGACGGATGCGATCGATTAGCGTAAACCCGTCCATATTGGGCATCTCGACATCGGTAATCATTAAATCTGGCTGCGGATTGGTTTGCAGCCAATTCAGAGCTTCTAGACCATCGTTGCAGGTATAGGTGATAAATCCATAAGTCTGAAGACTGGCTTCAAAACGGCGGCGCATCAGGGCGGCATCATCGACGACGAGAATGACTGGGCTAGAAGACTTGATGCGCTCGGCAGCGATCGTATCCTGACCATAATCGGTGGTGCGCTCGCCACCCTTGGCAAGTTTGGTTGTCAGTGCGATCGGATCGAGGATCGAAATTAATCGACCGTCCGATTGGAGGCTGACTCCGAGTAGTCCTGCTGGGGCAATTAGCGGACTGGGTAAGGGATTGATGAGCAGTTCGGCTTGTCCGAGTAAGTCGTCGGCGATCGACCAAATTTCGACACCATTAGTACCTTGACGAGTCCGAATACAAACGGCGGTATCGGGGAGCGATCGAGTAGCAAACTGCCAATAATTAGCTAAATCGAAGCCAGACACATCACCGCGATTGGTCGTCAACGTCCAGGCACATACACCAACATCATCTGTAGACATTGTGGCAGCAATCGAACTTAGTAATGCAGTTTCGAGGACTTCTTCGGTGGGGAAAGCCACAGTGCGATCGCCTACTTGGAACAGTACGCAGGGCACTAATAACTGCGGTGCCGGAACTTCGATCGTAAACTTAGTACCGCGACCAATTTCGGTATCCAGGCTTAATTTGCCGCCGATACTCGCCATCTGAGCGACGACGACATCCATCCCGACACCCCGCCCCGATACTTCGCTGACAGTGCTGCTAGAGCTAAATCCTGGCTGACAGAGGACGGCTAATAATTCGCTAGGTGTCGAAATTTTGGCAATCGGGAATCCTTTCGATGTGGCAATTCGCTCGATGGCGCGGGCATCGATCCCCTTACCATCGTCTTCGACTTCTAGCCGATAGCGATTTCCGCGCCGCTGGAGCGAAACCCAAATCGTCCCTCGCTCTGGTTTGCCAGCGGCTAGCCGTTGGGCAACGGTTTCTAAACCGTGGTCGTAGGCATTGCGTAATAGGTGGAGTAGTGCTGGTTCCAACTGCTGCACGATGCCAGCATCTAATTCTACTTGCTCGTTTTGGGCGATCAGTTCGGCGGGTTTGCCATAACGATTGGTCAGATCGCGTAAGATCGCCTTGGCGCGGAGCGTGAGATTCCGAAATGGGACGAGCCGACTGGTTTCAATTCCATCCTTGAGACGGAGAATACTGCGATCGAGATCGTCGAGATGGCTGTGGTTTTGATAAGCGGTTGTTTCGATTTCTTGACCCAATTCTGACATCCGCAGCATGTTTTCGAGCAGCCGGACGATCGTGGTATAACCTTGACGATAACGTTCGATCGAGACGTTATTGCTAGAGTCGCGATCGTCGCTGAGATTGCGGAGTAAGGCATAGTTATCTTGAAGTTGGCGCAGTCTGGTGACAAATTGAGAACTTTCTTGAGTTAGTACGCTCAATTGGCTCAGTTGAGATTGGAGACGGTTGGAGACGTTCGCCACCGCGCGGGCTGTGAGTAATGTATCTACTACTTGTTGTGCCGATCGATCCAACCGTTCGAGGGGTACGGGAATCGAAATCCCCCGTTTGACTTCTACCGCCGTATTAGTCGCGATCTGGGGATCTACGATGGCGGCAACTGGCTCGGCAGTCGCAAATAATTCATCTTCAATTAATGCAATTAAATCGAATTCATCTAATTCGGCTGATTCGGTAAAACAAGCGATCGCTGTGTCTGAGCCAGATGTTTCTGGCCCGATCTCAGGTACATCGACTTCAAGATCTTCATTGATAAAGAAGTCATCTAATAAGCCTGACAAATCCTGATTAGGTTCGATTGCTAATGGCGTAGCATCGAGCATGACTGGTTCCGAGATCGGCAGGGTAATTGCTGCAACTGGAGCTATTTCTTCGTCTAGGAAGAAGTCATCTAGTAAGCCTGACAAATCCTGATTAGACTCGATTGCTAATGGCGTAGCATCGAGCATGACTGACTCGGCAATCGGCAGGGTAATTGCCGCAACTGGAGCTATTTCTTCGTCTAGGAAGAAGTCATCTAGTAAGCCTGATAACTCTTCCTGCTGTGTGTCAGTAGATTCGATCGAAATATCGCCAAGATCGTTCGCGTAGCGTCTCTGGAAGAGAATCGAGAGATCCAGAATAGGATCGTTAAGAATATCTAATTCAATAGCTGGGACGAGACTAGCTTCAGCGGTAGTAATTATTAAAGCATCTAATCGATCGAGTTCGGCATCGCTAATCTCACCACTATTTTTGATACAGGTTTTGAGTACCTGAAAATATGGCAGCCAGATCGATCGCCATAATGAGCCATGAGGATTGTCAATTAACCGCTGTCCACGTTGCAGTAATAGCGTCCAGCCTCGATCTAATTCGAGTTCGGTGCCAATATGTGTAAGTTGGTCGATCGCAGCTTGCGCCGCGCTCATAATTTGCGGCGGAATATCACCCCGATCTGGAATATTAGCTAATTCCATTTCTAGATCCAAAACCACTAGATCGAAACCCTGTTCGGCAAATTCTTGATGAACTTGCTTCATTTCATTCCAGTCTGGTAAATAGCGGGTTTTAACCTGAGCGTGAAGAGTTTGCAGTCGTTGGATTGTCAACTGGGTGCGCTCGCCATCCTCTAAATCGCCATAATTAGCTGGCTCCGAAAGTTCCAGACAACTAGCCAGCAGTTCGCCAGCTTCTAGTAGTATTTTGCCCAAATCGCCATCATCGAGCGGTGGTGAAATTTCTAGGTATCGTAAATCTGAGAGTAAATCTTCGAGCGCGATCGCTCCATACAGCATACTATTTGCTTCAACCGTGACTGCACCACCTTTGATCGTATGAATCGCCCGGTAAATCGACTGAATATCCGCAATCCACGATGCTGGTTGCAATTGTTGGATGGTGTCAAAATATGTTTCTAGTTGTTGCTGGGTATCGACGAGAAACATTTCCCGCAACTCTTGCTGTAATTGTGCTTCGGCTGAATTGTCGGGTGTCATCGCGATGTTGGGTAAACTTAGGGTGAATTGGGGTGTCGATCGAGCAGTAAGTAATAAGTAATAAGTAATGAGTAATAAGTAACCCGATCTTTGGCGTAGCCTACCGTAGGTAATCGAATCTAAGAGGGCAAGAGTAGTTCGTATACTGCTGCTGGATTTTTGACGACGGTAGAATCGGCGGGTGGTAAAAAGTTGTGAAGTTCGCTGGGCGTGGCATCGTGCAATTTAAAAAACTCGACTCGATCGAGTAGATTGTGCGCCAGATGTTTGGTGATTTGGATCTGTTCTTGAGTGGCGATTGCTTTGTGTTCGGTGTTTTGAGCGATAACTCCGATCGCCTGAATTGCGGTCAGAGTGTCGCCAACCACCTGGATGATATCTTGACTGGAACTACTGACTCGTTCGCCGACGATGGCTACTCGATCGGTTACTAGTTGAATATTGGTAAAAGCCTGACGCGATTTACCCATCTCATCTGTGAATTTTTGGACTAGTCGATCGATATCGGCGATATCTCGATCGAGTCCGGAAGTCACAGTTTGAATCTGGTTGGTACGATGCTGGAGTGCAGCCAGACTGGTGTTATTATCTTCTGATAATTCATTAACGCGATCGGCAATAGTTTTAAATTCATGCGCCAGACTGGCAAACTGAGCGGGATCGCGCTCTGCTAATGCCCGTGTTGAAAGTAACGAAGCATTCAAGGCTAGTACTCGCGTCAGTGCGGCTACCCGCTTGCGATCTTTGGAAAACTGCGCGGCTAATTCGACAAATTCATTCAGAGTCTGCACCCGTTTGACAATCTGCTCGGTACTTTGCTGGAGCGAAGCAATCCCATCGGCCATCTCACTCATTTCTTGCTGACCTTCACTCAGCGCGGCTTGAGCCAATTCTACGGCATCGGTAGTTGCTAATGCTTGCTGATAGGAGTTCTCGCTGAGGCTATTGACTTGGGCGATCGACATTTCGATCTGTTGAATCGATCTAGTTTGGTTCTGCGCTTGATTAGCGGTAGAAACCGCTAATTCCTCTAGTCCCACCGCATTGAGAACTACTCGATCGGCACTGGATACGACTACGCTAATAATCTGATGTAACGACTCGATCGTCCGATTGAGCGTATCACCAATCAGCCCAGTCGATCTTTCGTTGACATCAGCCTGAATAGTCAGATTGCCATCTTCGAGCAAGTTGACGATATCGAGAATATGGCTGATATCTGTTTGGAGAGTAGCATTTTCTTGGGCGAATCGCGCCTGTTGCTCGGACAGCAATTGGTCTTCTTGCTGAAGTTTGTCGTTGAGCGCGACTAAACTGGCTTGAAATGTTTCAAGAGACTGGCGATCTCGTTCTCGATCGCGAATATAGCTGCTAACTACCAGCACGATCGACACACCCATCACGATCGATAGACCCAGGCTGAGTACTTCTAAAACGATCGCGTTCGATCTAGCCTGACTTTGGGCTTGAAGCTCATTTGCAGATGTAGTGCGAGGATTGGAGGCATTTACTTCTAACTGGGGTGATGTCTTATATACATTCCAAGTCGCAGCCCCCGTCAATCCCAAATTTAGACAAGTGGAGATGATAATCGTCTTGACTAGGTGCTTTTGGACAAAAGACTCGATCGGGGAAATTGTCGGTCGTTCGGGAGTCATAATTTTACTAGATGGGAGTAAGGAGATGGGAGTAAGGAGTAAGGAGTGGGGTTAGACGGCAAGTTCTAGGGCGTTATCTTCGGCGACTGGTGCGGCTGGTAGCTTGAAGATCTGGATGTTTTCTAGTAGATTTGTGGAGAGAATATTTAGTTGGTCGCCTAAATTTTGGGCATCTTGGGACTGGTGCGAAATTTCTTGACTGAGAGTCGATATCGATTCGATCGCGATCGTCGTGGAATCCGCTGCTGTGACAATTTGCTGACTGGCGGTAGAAACCATATTTCCTGACTCAACAACTTGGGCTGTGACTGCTTGCACCGTCGCAAACACGTCGCTAGCCTGCTTGACACCTTGGGTAAAAGTATTCACCAATCCACCCAATTTTTGAACATCGATATCTACCGATGACACCACTTGGTGAATCTGGGAACTCCGCTGCTCTAGACTTGCCAAACCTTCACTAGTTTGTTGTGCTAGTTGACTGACTTGGGTGGCGATTAATTCAAATTCTCGCGCTACGCCAGCAAACTGTTTGGGGTCGCGCTGTTCGGCGGCTCTAGCGGCTACTAGCGAGGCGTTGAGTGCCAAAATCTGAGTCTGAGTTACGATTTCACCTTGATCTTGGACGAATCTGTCGGCAAGACCGACGAATTCACCCAGGGTTTTAATTTCTTGGACGATTCGATCGCTCCCAGCTTGTAATACATCAATTTCCCGATCGAGACTGGAAATCGTCCCCTGTCCCTCGGTAACTGAAGATTGGAGCGTCACCAAAGATTGATTAGTGATATTCAACTGCTGCATGGTATTTTGGGCTGATTGGCGCACATTGCGCGTCAACAGCAACATTTGACCGACTTCTTCAGACTGCTTGCTGGTGCTTTGAGCGACAGTAGTTGCCAGGTCTTTTTGGGTTTTACTATTGGCATCGACCCGATCTGCTGCTACCGATACTTGTCGTAGCGTTCGACCCAATTCCTCGATCAGCCGATTGATCGTATCGCTCACCAATCCAGTCGCGCGATCGTTTACCTGTGCTTGAATCGTCAGATTGCCAGATTCAATTTCACTAACGACATCTAGCAATTCACCAATATCTTGTTGGAGTTGCTCGTTTTCTTGGCGAGTCAATTGTTCTTGAATTTGCCGCTGGAAGGCTTCATTTTCTAGCTGCAAATTGACTTGGAGCAGATTATCTTGTGAGGATTGAAGATTGGCTTGAGCCAATTGCCGATCGCGAATATAACTTCTAACAGCTAATACAGTCACGATACTCGTCAATGCCAACAGACCCAAACCAGCAATTGCTAGCAAAATTGCCCGATCCAAAGCCTGTCGCTGCGACTGGATTTGAATGTTGATATTTTCTTTGATTTTGCTAATGATGGTTTGGGCACTTTCGATATAAAACCGTTTCTCGCGATCGTACTCCTGACTGAGGATGAGTGTTTTAGCAGCTTCGAGTTGACGATTCTTAACTAGTGCGGACACCCGATTTTCGATCGCGATTAATTGCTGCATCGATAGTTTAGATCGATCGAACACATCTTTGACAGTTGCAGGTACTTCAGCACCCAATTCGGTAGTCGCTGTCTGGAGATCGAAAGTATTACTCCGATAGCGTTTTTGCCACAATTGTTGACCGGGTGGGAATACCAAATTTTCTGACATTGCCGAATCTAGATAGGCAGTGCGGTTGCTCAGTTCTTGAAGATTGGTCTGCCGTTCTACGGTCACTTTGAGGTTTTGAGAAGCATTCCAAACGTTCCAAGTTGCCGCTCCGGTCAATCCCAAGTTCAGACAAGCTGAAGAGACGATCGCGCTGACTAAATTTGCTCGAACGAACTGCTGGATTTTCTGGAAAAAGCTAGGTTGATTGGTGCTATTCATAATTGAGGTGATTGACTAAATCTGTCTGCTGGGGGTTGCCATGACTTTTGGCTATTCGAGCTAGCAATGTAAAGTCCTCTATCTACTCTAGAATTCCCAATTACATGTTTTGGATCGACAATCTAGCTAATAAAAAATTCCCACTGGTATTCAGTGAGAATTAATTTTTTAGAGATTGCTAAATTCAGAGCTATGTAGGAAGGCTTAATTAAATCCGATCGCTGCCAATAGTTCTGGCTCTGGCTGCGATCGCGTCAGATCCAGTAAACCAGCAAGCGATAATAATTGTGGCTGTTGGAGACCATCGAGAAATCCGCTTTGACTAAAGTAGGCAAAGTATGTCTCCAGCAGATCGTCAGTCAGTTCTGGACAACTAATCGAGGTGCCCTTCAATCCATCGATCGCATTTCGATCGCTAACATTTCCTAAATTTAGGACATCTAAATATTTGGCATCAGCGGCACTGTTAGCACTCAAGAGTGGAGCTAGAGATTTGAGGGCATTGTCTTGAGTGGCATCGAGTTCGAGTAACCGATTCAACCAGCGATCGTAGTCCACATATTGCATCTCATAATTGAGCGATCGCATCTTATCTACTAATTGTGCCAGTGACAAAGCATGAGGGTTGCTAAAGTGAAATGCTTTACCCCAAGCTGACTGCTGACTTGCCAATTTAACAATCGCTTGGCTGACATAATCGACAGGCGTGAGGTGCATCGGCAAGGGTAATGATGGTGCGATCCGCATCTGGATTAAACCTTTAATCAGTCGGCTCACGAGATCTTCGGTATTGGAACAGCCAGTTTGACTGTGACCGATAATCATCCCCGGTCGGTGAATACAGGTAGGAATGCCCCGCTCGTGAGCGGTTTTGACCAGTTTTTCGGCAACCCACTTACTTTGTGCGTAGCCGCTACCAGGTAGCTCGGTGGCTGGAAATTCATCATCCTCAGGCAGTTGCGTCAACTGGGAACGACCGCCAGACTGAAAGACATCTAGGGTTGAGATAAAATGAACTGGTTTGACTTTGACCTGACTGGCGAGTCTCAAGATTTCTGTTGTCCCTCGGACATTGGTATCTCTCATGGCTGCATAAGGATAGACCAAATTCACATACGCGCCATTGTGGTAGATCGTATCGATCTGTCCGGCTAGCTGGTGAAATTCGGGAGCAGATAGACCCAACAGCGGCTCAGAGAGGTCGCTAGGGACGGGAATGACGCGGCTGCTATGAGCGATCGCACCGTTTAGTGCGTAGCGATCGAGATTATGCTGGAGTTTTTGGCGACCGACTTGGATGCTAGAGCACCGAACCGCACAGTAAATAGTCGCAGTAGTGGTTCTGAGTAATTCATCGAGCAGAAAAGCTCCCAAAAATCCAGTAGCTCCAGTCAAGAAAATATGTTGCGGTGTTAGGCTTGGCTCGAAACCAAGTGTTTCGGGGCAAATACTCGGATCTAGCTGGGCATCTGCTAGAATTTGCCGTTCGAGATCGGTAACTGAGTCAGCGAGATTCAGCTTCGCAGCTAGTTGGGGTTGTCTCGCAGTGACGATCGCGTGAGCCAATCCAGCCACAGTCGGCGCACCAAACAAATCGCTCAATCCGAGCTTGACGGCAAAAGTTTCTTCCACTTGAGTCATCATTTTGGCGACGAATAGGGAATGACCGCCCAGATCGAAGAAATTATCATCGATACCGACGGGTGCGATGCCCAGCAATTGACTCCAGATCTGTGCCAGATCTCGCTCGATCGCATTACGCGGTGCGACCATTGCGACGGCTAGCTCTGGTCGATCCTGACTGGGAGCGGGGAGCGCGCGCCGATCGACTTTACCATTCGGCGTGAGTGGGAATTTATCCATCATCACAAATACACTCGGTACCATGTATTCTGGTAATTTCTCTTTGAGATAACCGCGTAGGTTCGGTAGTAAATTCGGGGTCTGCGCCGCAACCAGATAACCCACTAACTGTTTTTCGCCAACATTATCCTCTCTAGTAACGACCGCCGCCTCTCTAATATCCACATATTGAGAAATCGCTGCTTCAATATCGCCCAGCTCGATCCGATGCCCCCGGATTTTGACTTGGTTATCGACTCTGCCAATAAACTGAATGCTGCCATCGGACGACAACCGCGCCAGATCGCCAGTTTTATACAGCAGCGCACCAGGTTTGGTACTAAACGGATCGGGTACAAACCGCTGTGCGGTCATTTCGACGCGATCGAGATAACCCCGTGCCAGTCCGTCGCCACCAATCAGAATTTCACCCGGTTGACCGTCAGGGACTCGTGTAAGTACATCATCTTGGCGATTGGATCGTTGGTTTGTGATGTAGATTTGGGTATTGGCGATCGGATGACCGATCGATACCGCCTGAGTACCTGGCTGGACTTGATAAATTGCCGACCAGATCGTGGTTTCAGTTGGGCCATACATATTCCACAATGAGGCGCAGCATTCTAATAGTCGATCTGCCAAGCTCCGCGTCATCGCTTCGCCACCACTAAGAATTTTGAGCTGTGGATTACCATTCCAACCAGTTGCTAACAATAATCGCCACGTCGCCGGAGTCGCCTGCATAAATGTCGTCTCAGATGCGGCGATCTCCGCTGCCAATCGCGCGCCATCAGCGGCTATTTCCCGACTGACCAAGACAATTTTCGCCCCGATCGTCAGTGGTAAAAATAATTCGAGGACGGCAATATCAAATGAGATCGTAGTCACCGCTAGCAGGGTATCCGCAGCGGTCAAACCCGGTTTTACGAGCATCGATTCCAAAAAATTGACCACGCCACCATGAAGCACCTGCACGCCTTTAGGCTTACCTGTCGAACCAGATGTATAGATTGTATAGGCAACATTGTCGGCAGTTACATCGCTGGTTACACAATCCTGACTCTGGATCTCGATCTGGGATCGATCTGTTTCTAGCACGATGACGCGGGCTAAGGTTGAGGGCAGATTGGCTAGTTGTGCCTGCTCGGTGAGTAAAATTGGTAACTTGGAATCTGCCATCATGAAAGCTAATCGATCGGTTGGATAACTAGGATCGAGGGGCACATAAGCTCCACCTGCTTTAAGTACTGCGAGTAATGCAACGAGCATATCTACCGATCGTTCGATACACACCCCCACGAGTGTTTCTGGTTTGACACCCAAAGATTGAAGGTAATGCGCTAGTTGATTCGCTTTTTGGTCTAATTCTAGGTAAGTTAATTTTCGATCCTGAAATGTGACCGCGATCGCTGCGGGAGTCTGTAAAACTTGGCGTTCTACCAGTTGGTGAATTAAATTACTAGGCTTAACACTTATCATCTTACCCTCCATAATATCTCGCTCTGAAAGTTTGCAATCAAACACTTTATTCCATAGTTCAGAGATAAGATCGGGAAGAAAATCTCAGAATTATTCCAGATTTTAAAAATTAAATATTTAAACTTATAGCAAATATATAGATCTGTTGACATCGCTGTTGTTTGGTGATATAGATCGAAAATGAACCGATCTAACATCACAATTAAAGATAATTATTAGAGTGGAAAGTAGATAAAATGGAGGCTAAAAGAGCAGTATTTTCAAGAGTAGATCTGAAAAACCCCGATTGTTTACCAATCGGGGTTGTAAATATTTAAGGTCGGTGATGAGTGGTAGCAATCGAATACTAATATTTTATTGCCATATACCAATACCTAATTTTCGCTACTGCGCTGTCATCCCCCCATCCGCCGCAATAATTGAGCCTGTTAAAAAAGAAGCCTCATCCGATGCTAAGAACAGGGCTAAATTAGCAATTTCACTCGGTTCGCCAGGTCTACCGATCGGTTGAAATCGATCGATTTCGGCATAGATCTTATCGAGTCCACCCATCATCTCGGCATGAGCATAATTAATCGGTGTATCTACCCAGCCCGGACAAATGCAGTTGCAGCGAATTCCCTGCTTGGCATAATCTAGCGCGATGCCTTTGGTCAGCATCACGATCGCGCCTTTAGATGCCGCATATACCGAGAGAAACGGCTCGGCAACTAGTCCATTCACACTCGAAATATTGACGATCGAACCTGCTTGTTGGCGCAGCATGTGGGGAATTGCCGCGCGACTACCATACATGTAGCCTTTGACATTGATATTTAAGGTGCGATCGATCTCATCATTACTCACCTCATGAAAAATTCCTGGTAGATTGACCCCAGCATTATTAACCAGGATATCAATTCGATCGTATAGTTCTACACACTGCCGGATGAAGCCATCGACAGCAACAGAATTACTCACATCCGCAGTTACAGCCGCCGCAATCCCGCCAGCCGCCTGAATCCCCGCGACCGTTTCAGCTACCGCTGTTGGATTGATATCTACACACACCACTTTTCCGCCTTCTAATGCCAATCTTTGGGCAATCGCTCGACCAATTCCCGATCCGGCACCCGTAACTACACATGCTTTTGCTGCTACTCTACCCATTAGCATCACCCCTTTGTATTAATATTAAATCCATAATGCCAGCTCTCAAATTATCACCCTTGTGCTTATGTTCGATCGGCATTCCCCGATATCTGAAAATAATGCTGCGACACCACCCCATAAACTCTCGACTAGCAGTCTTGCCAAAGTATTTGCCTACAAAGACGATCGACAACTGTTGGTACTAGACAACATCAATATCCATCTCGATGCAAATGAATTTGTCTGTCTCGTTGGTGCTTCAGGATGTGGCAAATCGACACTGCTGAAAATTATTGCCGGATTGGAGCAACCTTCATCGGGACAAGTATCGATCGAGGATGAAGTAGTCTTAGGGCCAGGTGCCGATCGCGGGATGGTGTTTCAAAATTATACGCTCTTCCCCTGGCGATCGGTCGCAGAGAATGTCAGCTTTGGGCTGGAATTAAAAGGATTATCCAAAGCAGAACGTCTCAAACAGGTTGCTTATTATCTAGATGTTGTCGGCTTGACGAAATTTGCTGATGCCTACCCCAAACAGCTCTCTGGGGGCATGAAACAGCGCGTGGCGATCGCTCGCGCCCTCGCGAACGAGCCAGCCGTATTACTCATGGACGAACCCTTTGGCGCGCTAGATGCCCAAACCAAATCACAAATGCAACAATTTATGCGGGAACTCTGGGCGCGCACCCAAATTACGATCCTGATGGTGACACATGATGTCGAAGAAGCAATCTTTCTGTCTCAACGCATCTATGTCATGGGTGCCCATCCTGGCTGTATTAAAGCGGAGATTTCGATCGATCTGCCCGATTCTCGATCCTTAGAACTAAAACTAGCACCAGAATTCGTCCAAATTAAACGCCAAATCATCCACGCCCTCGGACACTAAATCCCCTATTTCCTATTCCCTCATGACAGCCACTCGACGCAAACATCTCCAGCCTTCACAATTTTGGAATATTCGGCGGGGTATCCCGCGACGGCTGAAACTGCTGATGCCGATAATTGGATTAGTCACACCGCTACTATTGTGGTCGATCCTCAGCTATGGCGGTTTCACATCGCCGACATTCTTGCCTGCTCCTACTGCTGTCATGGCGGCGGGGTGGCAAATGTGGCAAGCAGGAACTCTACTTCCAGATATTTTAATTAGTACCGGACGAGTGCTGGGCGGATTTTTAGCGGCTGCGGTAGTTGGGATACCATTAGGCATCGCTACTGGCACATTTGAAAGTATCGATGGTTTATTCAAGCCATTAGTTGGAACGGTGCGTTATATGCCAATGACCGCATTTGTGCCATTGATTATGATTTGGGTAGGGCTAGAAGAAAATGCCAAGATCGTGATGATTTTTCTGGGGATTGTCCTCTACAACTCAATCATGATTGCTGATGCCATTAAGTTTATTAGTGACGATCTATTAAATGCTGCTTATACCCTGGGTGCCAATCGCCGCGAAATTTTATTCAAGGTGATTTTACCAGCATCATTACCCAGCATTTTGGATACATTGCGGGTGAATATTGCTGGAGCCTGGAATTTTTTGATTTTTGCCGAGTTAATTGCCGCTCAATCTGGTTTGGGCTTTCGGATTATCCAATCCCAAAGATATCTAAACACCGATAAAGTACTGTTTTGTATTGTCACGATCGGGCTAATTGGCTTAGTCACTGACTATATATTTCATCGATTAGCTATTGCACTTACTCCGTGGGCAGACCATAATTAACTTCAGAAGGTAACTTTTATTAAAAACCCAGCATTTTTGGCATCTAATCCGATCCTTCAAACCTCTAAATATTCAAGATAGATATTATGCGCCGTAGAGATGTCCTCCGTTCTTCTGCTTTATTTACTGTCGGTGCAGTTTCCACATCAGTACTGGGTAGCTGTGGTAATAAAGCCGCAATTCAACCTACTACCGTTGTTCCAGTCAAGAAAGCACCTTTACGCATCGCCCTAATTCCCTGGATTGGCTGGGGTGGTGCTTATATTGCCGAAGTCAAAGGATTTTTCAAGGAAGAGGGAATTGAAGTTAAGCAAACTGTCTTCCAGACTGTATCCGAAGTCAATACTGCACTCCTCTCCAAGCAGATGGATCTGTCTTGGTTAGTCGCTACAGATCTGTTAGTATTAGCGGCAAAAGCTCCCGATCTCAAATTTATTTATGCTTGTGACTACTCTGGTGAAGTAGACGCGATCGTCAGTCATGGCATCAATGCTCCGGCTGACTTAAAAGGCAAAAAAATCGCTAGGGAAGATATTCCTTATGAAGTTGTTTTTACTAATAAATATCTCGAATCAGTCGGCTTAACCGATAAAGATGTCCAAATAGTCTCTTTAGCAGTTCCAGATGCTCATGCTGCTTTTATTGCTGGTAAGGTTGATGCAGCGACAATTTATGAGCCATTTGTTGGTAAAGCTCTCAAAGGTAGACCTGGATCTAAGGTATTGTATACAGCAAAAGGTAGCAATACGATCGCCAATGGTTTAGCCGCAGATAATTCGATTTTGAAGACACGAACAGCAGATGTATTAGCTTACTTACGGGCTTTTGCTAAAGGGATGAAATATGCCGCAGACTATCCACAGGAAGCTAATGGATTAATTGCCAAATGGGTAGGCGCGACACCAGCAGAAGTAGCCGCACAGATGGCACAAATCAGATTGCTAGATATGGCTGCAAATAAATCGATCGTCTTCGATGATACAAATCCTTTGAATGCAATTAATAGTATTGATTCTGCTGCCCCAATTCTACTCAAAGCAGGCAAAATATCCAAGGTATTAGCTGGTAAGAATTTAGTAGATGGTTCTTTTGTGAAAGCAATCTAGCTAACTATTGTTACTACAAACCCTACTCCTCAAAGAAGTAGGGTTTGTGTTTTACCGACTTAGTGCAAGTTCGATCGATAAAAGTAGTAATTTGGTTTATTTAACCCAAGTTGTTACCTATAACTCCAGCGGTTGAAACCGCCGCTCGGAATGCAAAGTCCGCCTACGCGGACTGAAATCCCTAGTCCGCGTAGGCGGACTTTGCACCATTAGCCACGATTTCAATCGTAGGCGTTTTATGGGTAGCAACTTAGGTTATTTATTCAAAAACTACTGTTTTATTGCCATATACCAGCACCCGATTTTGGAGGTGATGACGGACTGCGCGCGCTAGCACGATCCGTTCGAGATCTTTACCTTTACGAATTAGATCGTCTACATCATCGCGATGGCTAACTCGAACGACATCCTGCTCGATAATTGGCCCAGCATCGAGTTCGGCGGTAATATAATGACCCGTTGCCCCAATAATCTTGACCCCGCGATCGTAGGCTTTGTGATAAGGATTGGCACCGACAAAAGCTGGGAGGAAGGAATGATGAATATTGATAATCTTGTGACTGGCAAAACTATCGATAAATTCGGGATTGATAATCTGCATATATTTAGCAAGAATTACCAGATCGATTCGATACTCATTGAGTAATGCTAATTGACGCTGCTGTTGCTCTTGTTTATTATCTTTGGTAATTGGTAAATAATGATAGTCGATTCCAAATTGGTTGGCGATCGGTTCGAGATCGGGATGGTTGCTAATAATCAGCGGAATTTCTGCTAAAAATTCGCGGGCTTGTTGTCGCCAGATTAAATCTAGCAAGCAGTGGTTTTGACGGCTGACAAAAATCGCTATCCGAGGCGCAGTATCAGAAAAATGGATCTGATAGGTACCATTTAAAGGTTGGGCGATCGCCCCAAAAGCTGGGGCAATTAAGTCTCGTGGGAGATTGAACCCTTCAATGTACCATTCGATCCGACTTAAAAATAAACCTGCATTAAAATCGGTATGGTGGTCGGCATGAATGATATTACCCCCATTAGCATAAATAAAATTGGCAATTTTAGCGACCAATCCCCGTCGATCGGGGCAAGAAAATAAGAGTGTTGCAGTTGGTTTCATACCGATCGTTCTACAGAGATTTGATTAAAGAACCATCGATTAAAGTTCCCGCATCAGCTAACTTTTTCACCCTACCATTTTCCAAGAGAATCTGTCCGCCCGATCGAATGCTACTTTCGACATTCAACGGGCTACTAGGATTAAATGCATCTACTTTATTTTTAACAATATCCAAAATATAAATTTTAGAACGCTGATCGGCGATTTCGGGTAGTCCGACTGCGAGCCATTTTGCCATCAGATCGTCAGCTTCCTTGCGGTTAGCCGCCGAAAACTTGAGTCCTTTGTCTACGCTCCGAATATAGGCGAGGATGTCATTGCGTCGCGATTCAATTACTTTCGCCTGAGCGACGATCGCGTTGGGAATGATGTTACTTGCTTTGGCTGAGAAGAGGATCTGAGCATCTGCACGCTGCTTGAGGGCTTTTCCCAAGTATGGATCGTAGGTAACGGCTGCATCAACTTTACCAGCCGCAAATGCTTTTGCTCCTGCTTCGGCTGTCAGCGAGACAATTTGTACGTCTTTTTCAGTCATACCGCCCAGCTTTAGGAATTCTCCAAGGAAAATAATCTCGTAGGGCACATCCTCGCAGGCAATTTTTTTGCCGCGCAAGTCGGCTGGTTTGGTAATCTTTTTACTGGCCAAAATTCCATCGACATCACCAGAATAATCTGTGACCATAATAGTCTTAATATCCGGCAGCTTGAGCGAGAGTATAATCGGATCGGTGGCAACCATCGCTGCCAAATCTAGCTTGCCAGCTAGGAATAGATCGTTTATTTCAGTAGGTGATGCAAAATATTGCTGCTCGACTTTAATACCTTCGGCTGCAAATAAATTCTTTTTGTCAGCCATTAACATCCCCTCACACCCAAACCAGTTAAGCACGCCCACTCTCAATGGTGTCAGGCTTTTGCTAGTATTAGAATCGGTCTGGCGATCGGGATCGGTACAAGCACTAAAAGCACTGGCACCTAAAGCACCCAATCCGAATAGAGCCGATGATTTAATCAGAGTTCTTCTACGCATGATGATGTTGTTTGTTGTTTTAGATAAATATACGATCGCTAGTTATCGATCGACCAATATTTGGGCTGCCATAAATTCGTGGGCACTAACGCAGAGCGCATCATCACCATCGATTCAGTTCGGTTGGCAGTAAATAGTTCTGGTGGTAATTCTTGGCGAGTACTACCACCGATTGCCCGATCGACAATTAAGCCCACATTTGCCAATTCTCGATCGCCGCGATCTTCTAGTAGTACCACTACTACTCGCTCTGGTAAAGATCTGGCGGCTACTTCCAGCAATCGATCTGTCGCAATTAGCGGTACGATCCGACCGTTACGATCGGCAATTCCCACCAGTAATGGGTCGTAAAACGGCAAATCGAGGATTTGGGATCGATCGATCCGGATAATTTCTGTTACCCAAGTTGCTGGCAACACCAGAGTGAGCCGTTCGACTTGAGTGAGAATAAATCGCTGCTCCAAATCGGCAGTTGCCCCAACAATTGGTGGCATTAAATTGGTAATATTGGCACTCATGAGATAGACGGGGGTTTAAGGATCGATGCTCGGCATGGTAAGACAAACTTAGATATCTTCAGAGCTACTATTCCTATGCCGGAATCTTGGCGAGAATCTGTTCGATACTTTCACGACTGACTGGCTTGGGTAGATAATCATTGGCTCCAGCTCGCTGAATACCATAGTTGACTTCTAGAGGCGTTTTTTTGCTAGAACAGAACACCACATACTGATTGGCAGTAGTGGGATTGAGTCGCACCGTTCGTAAAAACTTATAGCCATCTTGTTCGGGCATGACTACATCTAAAAATACCAAATCGTATTTACCAGCCGCTACCACACTCAATGCATCTGTGGCACTCGCACAGACATCTACCTCATGTCCGAGAATTTCTAGCAAGGAAGCTAGCGCGTGTCTGTCTAAAGAACTATCATCAATGATTAAAAATCGCATAAAATTAAGTATTTAAATTTTAGATTCAGGTTGAGGTTGCAGGCGGGTTGAGTAGTCGGGAAATCAACTCTTCAAGTTGAACTTGAAAATCAATAATGCCAGCAGCAGTCAGCGGTTTGTTGAGAAACTCGCACCCACTCCACTGCGCCCGCCATTTATTAGAAAGTTTTTCTTCTCCAGTTAAAATCGCGAGGGGAATTGCCCGGAAAGCTGGTTGTTTGCGGAGTTGTTTGACTAGATCGAATCCCGAAATTTCTGGCATGTTAATATCGATAAAAATCACCGAAGGCTCGATCTCGGCAATCCTCGCTAGTGCAGTTCTAGCATCCTGACAAGTCTGCACCGTATAGCCTAGAGCCGATACCCAGTTCCGAAATTGCGATAGCAGCACTGGCGAATCATCGATGATCATCACAGTGGCACTCTTTTGCTGCTGGGGTGGTTTAAATTTGACCAAGCCAGTTTTTCCTAGTTTGGCAAACATCTGAGCGACTTCGAGGGGATCTTTTGCCATCTCTTCGGCAATTGTGCCGAGATTTTTGTCAGATTGAACTAGTCTCTCGATCCGCTGTTGTTGAGTCTCTGGTAAATTGGCTGTTTTCATTGCCGATCGATCGAGAATCGGGCACAACTTCATCGAAGGTACTTGCTCTCTGACTTTCATCCATTCCAACTGCCGCTGTGCGGCTGCATTAAATAGAGCCACCGGGTTAAAGCCATTAATTGGCAACCGATCTTCGAGATCTGAGGCAATAAATTTTGCCGAACCGCTACCCATCAATAAGTACAAATCCAAATCGTTTAAGATTTTGATTTGCAGTGCTGCTTGCAGTTGAGCTTCGCTGACGATCTGCGATTGCTTCATGGCTGCCAGTAATTGGGCGGAATCGATCGATCCTGCCTTTACTTGTTGCTTGAGTAGCTCGATCTGGAGTTTTGCCGCATAGCTGTGAGTTTGGATGACATATCGATCCACGACTCTGAGCAACATTTGTGGAGACCACACTCTACTGCCAGAATACAAGATTCGACCGTTGGCGATGCCCAGATTCCAGTAAAATGGTGGTTGGCGATCGGCAAATCGATCGAATTGATGCTCCCAATAGCCGCTGCCATTGTGCATGTGTTCGAGTAGTTGTTGTGATAGCCCCCGCGCAGAAAATGAAAACTGGTCTGCGGTTGCGGCAATAAGTTGATTCATGTTTTCCTGGTTGGAATCTGTGTCAACAGATCTAGCCTTAGCGATTCTAGATCTGGATAATCTTTTGTCAATAATTGTCACAGCTCATTAGTATTGAGGCACCCGAACACCTCATAATTATCGTCCTCCTACATAGAGTACCCAGGAAGAGAGTGGTTGTTTTCACGAGCCGATCGAATATTCTGAGTAGATATATCGATGATGCGTCCTTGGCGCAGCCTCTCTCTTGAAGCATCGAGCCAAAAAGTTCAATTACATGTAGCGTCAGCCGTTGACACGATTCATTCAAATAATATTAATCTGCTTTATTTAGATTATTTCTCGCTAAAGCGCGGGATAAGTTAAGAGCTTTTTGTCTATACCCTCGTTCATTACTTTTTAGCCACTCAGTGACCGATCTAACTCCAGATATCAATACTCTTTTGCTACCATTTCACCAATTTGGGGTGAACTTAGGGTTGAGCCGGATTCAAACTTTACTCGCAGCATTAGGCTCTCCCCATTTATCAGTGCCGATAATTCATGTGGCGGGTACTAATGGCAAAGGTTCGGTATGTGCTTATCTATCGAATATCCTCACCGCCGCAGGTTATCGCGTTGGGCGTTATACCTCGCCGCATTTAATCGACTGGAACGAGCGGATTTGTATCGATAACGAACCGATCGATACCGATCTTGCCATGAAAATTCTCGATCGAGTCATTGCCGCAATCGATCCGAATACGCCTACCCCCACCCAGTTTGAAATTGTGACTGCGGCGATGTGGGTATATTTTGCCCAGTCTCAAGTAAATATCGCGGTAATTGAGGTCGGATTGGGTGGCAGATTAGATGCAACTAATGTTTGCGACAATCCGCTGGCGACGGTAATTACTTCGATCTCGATCGATCACTGGCAACAACTCGGCGATACGATTTCCAAAATTACAGCAGAAAAAGCCGGAATTCTCAAACCCAACTGTCCAGCTATTATCGGCACGCTGCCACCCGATGCTGTAGCTGTTGTTACCGATCGCATCGCTGAACTTAATTGCCCCGCAACGTGGGTGAAACCCGCCGTGAAGGTGCCTTCAGTTGAATATACTTCCGATTCCACATCAGCGGCAGATTTATTGCCTTGGGTCGAATTTGATGGGGTTGAGTATCCCCTGGCTTTATTGGGCGAAATGCAATTAACCAATTCGGCAATTGCGATCGCCACAATTACTGTACTTCGCCAATCTAGCTGGAAAATTAGCGATACAGCAATTTTCACAGGGATGGCAAATACCCACTGGTTGGGCAGAATTCAGTGGACAACTTGGCACGGGCATAAATTATTAATCGATGGTGCCCACAACCCAGCCGCAGCCATCGCTTTACGTCAATATGTCGATACTTTAAATACCTCAATTAGTTGGGTGATGGGGATGCTATCGACCAAATCTCACCGCGATATTTTTGAAGCTTTATTGCGTCCTGGCGATCGATTATATCTACTTCCCGTCCCCGGACATAGTTCCGCCGATCCGATCGCACTTGCAGATATCGCCCGATCTCTAGCCGTAGATCTAGACTCAATTTCAATCCACCCAGACGAAAGCATAGCTCTAACCGCTGCCATTACTCATGCCAACACTCATCAACCCGTCCTCTGCGGCTCTCTTTATCTCCTCGGTCATTTTCTAAAGCAAAATCGAGAGTAAGGACGGGGGAACTGGGGGACGAGGAGACTTGGATATTCTCAATCCACAATCTCCCATCTCCGTTGGCGTGGCCGCCCTGAAGGGGCTACTCCTATCTCCCCGCTCCTAAAGCGTTTCTAAATAACTCAGCAAATCGGCCATCTCTTGCGGATTGGGCTGAAACTGGGGCATGGGGGGAGTATTGCCGCTGATGACTTGTTCGATCAGACTGTGAGGGGACTTGCGCTTGGAAATTTCGAGCAAGCTCGGCCCGACGCGTCCGCCAGCATTTAAGCCATGACAACCGCTACAATTGATCTGAAAGATAGCATGTCCTAAGGTAGGGTCACCTGTCTTAGACAATACGCTAGTCATATAGGGATTGGCTGCTTGAAGCGACTGCCAACCGACGATCGCACACAAACAGAGCGACAAGCAAACGAACAGGATCGGTCCGATCTGTTGCCCTGATGGTTGCTTGAGTTTAGGTAGTCGGATATCCAAGACGTGCCTGCTACTGGTGAAGTTAAATTACAAATATAAGATGCAGATCTCGCAATAGAGCCATACACCGCCACTTATAGTGTATCTATAAATTTAAGATTTACGATACATTTCTTAAATATCTTAAGCTTTTTCTCGCATTGTAAAGTTTTGCGTTCACGATCGCACGCGCTATTTGCGATAACCTGCTGCAACTACCTTGCATCCAGCCCCCAAAAACCGATACGCTAGAGGAAATTCTTTCAATCGATACGGAGTCTCTTACGCGTGGTAGAACCTTTACTATCTGGAATCGTCCTCGGCTTAGTTTTCATTACTCTGGCTGGCTTATTTGTGGCAGCTTACCTCCAATACAAGCGCGGCAATCAAATCGGGATGTAATTACGGACAAGGGGAAAGCGAAAAGTGCGTACTTGGGGTTTTCCCTGTCTTGTCTCGCCTTTTTTGACGGGGAACCCGTCCAAAGGCGAGCCGCAAGTGAAGCACCTTTTCAAGACAGGGTAAAGGGGAAAGTAGGCAAAACCGATTATTTCCTTTCTTTAACCTTTTTTCCTAGATAGATCGTACTGTTATAAACGTACTGTCGAACTCGCACGCATCTATACTTCGATCGTCGATCGATAGAAGGAAATTGCCGTATTTCCGTAAACTTTGTGGAGACATAATTCAAGTGTTGGCAGCGATGCTGGTAAGATACTCAACTGAGGATCGGGACTGTGTTCTACAGCAATTTCGCCCAGCGGCGCGAGTAATTGCAACCGATCGATCTCTGCTAATATTGGCTGATATAATCCCCCGGCATAGGGTGGATCGAAATAGATGCGATCGAATGTCTGTCCTGCTAAATCTATTAGTCGATCGAGAACATCGCCGCGTATAACCCGAATGGTTTGGGATGCGCTAGCAACTTTTTGCCAATTTTGCTCGATAATATCACAAGCTGCACTCGCTCGCTCGATCGCGATCGCCATCTGCGCCTCTCGACACAAAGCCTCTGCACCCATCGCACCGCTACCACCGCACAAATCCAACCACCGACAATCAGCAATCGACCCCTGCCAAATATTAAATACCGCCTGTCTCACCCGCGCTGGTGTAGGTCTAGTTTCCAATCCTGGCAACGTTTTTAGCTCTCGATTACCATAGATTCTGATACTCATTCGCAAGGGGAGTGTGGGAAGTGTGGGGAGTGTGGGAGGCAATCTGGAACACAGTTAGTTCTAAAACCTATTCCCTAACACCCAAAACCTAAAGCCTAAAGCGTAACCTGTTTAAAGTGATTGCGAGGATCGAAGGTGCGGGTGCTGCGGATTTTTTCGTATAGCTCTCGCTCGTTGGGGGTGATGGTTTTAGGAGTTGCGATCGTAATTTTGGCTAATTGATCGCCGCGTTCGCCGCGTGGATTCGCCCAGCCTTTACCGCGCAGTCGCAGAGATTGACCGGAACGCACGCCAGCAGGCACGTTAACTGTCACCATGCCATCTGGGGTGGGAATTTCGATTTGGGCACCCAGAACTGCCTCGTCGGGGGTAACGGGGACTTCGCAGATGAGTTGTTCGCCATCGAGTCTAAAGAAGGGATGGGGTTGTAATTCGACGGTGAGGTATAAATCGCCGCGTTGTTTGTAATTATTGATATTGCCTTTACCGCGTACTCTAATCCGGCTGCCAGCTTTGGCTCCACCAGGGATACGGACTTTGATTGTTTCGGTGCCGAGATTGAAGCTTTTTTGGACACCTTTATATGCTTCGGTAAGTGAGAGGCTGATGGTGGCTTCGCGATCGCCGCCGACGCTACTAGAACTACTCGTGCTAGCATTGGCATTAAACCCATCGCCGCTAGTCTTGGCTGATGCTTTCGCGCCAGCCGGATTGGAGTTGCTAGCATTATTATTAAATCGTCCTAGCAGCTCGTTGACAAAATCATCAAAGTTATTGTATTGTCCGAAGTCAACCGTGTTAAAGTCGCCAGGAGTATTGCTAGGAGTATTGCTGGCAGTCGATCGCGGGTTGCTTTTCGGTTGTTCTGATTGTTTCCAGTATTGTCCGAATCTGTCGTATTGACTGCGTTTCTCGGTATCCGAGAGGACTTCGTTGGCTTCGGTAATTTCTTTAAATTTGGCTTCAGCCGTTTTATCCCCCGGGTTGAGATCGGGGTGATATTTACGTGCCAATCGCCGATAGGCTTTTTTAATATCGTCTGCGCTAGCGTTCTTGTTCACTCCTAAGAGCGCGTAATAGTCTCGAAAATTTGTCGCTGCCATATTTCAGTCAGAGGCTAATGGATACCGATTTGCTAAACCGTCGGGGAAACCGACGAGCGCGAATCAAAAGGGTGGCTAAAGATAACTGTTTGCCTTTGGCGTTCGCGTTGGCGAAGCCTGCCGTAGGTACAGCCTCTCGAAGAGAAGAGAAGAGAAGCATACCAGAGGTGCTTGTTACTTCATTATGCCCTGATTACCTACAAAGTTGATGAATCCCCGTTCGTAATGGTGGAAATCGCGATCGAAAAGAGTCAACTCACTGCTTAGAAAAGTTGCGATCGCGATCGTTTACTATTACTTGTGATGCAAGATTAAGGCGACATCCTTAGCAAAATACGTCAGAATCAGATCTGCACCAGCGCGCTTGATACTCAGCAGTGTTTCCATCATAATTTTTTTCTCGTCGATCCAGCCGAGTTGGGCGGCGGCTTTGATCATTGAGTACTCACCACTGACATTATAAGCGGCGACTGGAACGTTGCAGTTGGCTTTGACTTGGTGGATGATATCCATGTAAGCTAGTGCGGGTTTGACCATCACCATATCGGCACCTTCGGCAATATCGAGTTCGACTTCGAGTAGAGCTTCGCGTGCATTCGCCGGATCCATTTGGTAAGTTTTTTTATCACCAAATTTGGGCGCAGAATCTAGTGCATCGCGGAAGGGGCCATAATAAGCAGATGCATATTTGGCTGAGTAGGCGAGAATGCCGACATCGGTAAAGCCACTAGCATCTAAACCTTGGCGAATCGCTCCAATTCTGCCGTCCATCATATCTGAAGGTGCGACGATATCGCAGCCTGCTGCGGCTTGCGAAACAGCCATTTTCACCAGGATGGCAACAGTTTCATCGTTGAGGATAACACCACGATCGTCGATTACGCCATCGTGTCCGTGTGTGGTAAAAGGATCGAGTGCAACGTCGGTAATTACCATCATGCCAGGAGTTTGCGCTTTAATCGCTCTGACAGCCTGTTGAGCCAATCCTTCAGGATTGAAACTTTCGGTACCATTATCGTCTTTTTTAGTTTCTGAGACGACGGGAAATAGAGCTACTGCTTTAATTCCCAAGCTATAAATTTCGGCAATTTCCTTGAGTAGCAGATCGAGACTATATCGATAACAATCTGGCATCGAGACAATTTCTACCCGTTGATTTTCGCCTTCGGTGACAAACATTGGATAGATTAAATCGTCTACTGTCAATTGGGTTTCGCTAACGAGACTGCGGATAGTAGGATTGCGGCGCAACCGTCGGGGACGTTTGGTAAGCGAAAGTTGCTGTTCGGCTTCAGAATTCGATCGAGACATAAGAAGTAAGTAGATCGCAGTAGCCAATGATTATACCGAAAAAGTCCGATCGGAATGGAATGTTTTAAGGGTTTGTGATGTTGGGAGCGGGGAGACGGGGGAATGGGGAACATGAATAAATTTTTAATCTAAAATTCTCCTTACTTCTTACTCCTTACTTCTTACTCCCAACTCCCATCTCCCATCTCTTCATGCCATCATCGAGGCGTATGGTTTGGCGAAGATCATTCTTCCGGCGGATGTTTGGAGTGCAGAGGTGACGATAATACGTAAGCCGCCACCGACGTATTTGCGACCTTCTTCGACGACGACCATCGTACCATCATCGAGATAGCCGATGCCTTGGGAGGCTTCTTTGCCGTCTTTGATAATTTTTATTTCCAGACAGTCGCCAGGTAAATAAATCGGGCGGACGGCGTGAGCGAGATCGTTGACGTTTAAGACAGAAACTTCCTGTAAATTGGCGACTTTGCTCAAATTGTAGTCATTGGTGAGCAAAGTGGCATGAATTTCGCTGGCAAAGTGGACTAGTTTCGCATCCACAGTTGCGATATCCTGATAATCGATCGGGTGGATGATGAGTCGATCGGGAAAACCATCTTTCATCCGATTGAGAATGTCTAAACCCCTGCGTCCGCGAATCCGTTTCATATCGTTGGCGGCATCTGCCAGCGTTTGCAATTCCTGGATCACAAACTGCGGGACTAAAATTTGTCCTTCTACAAATCCGGTATTTAATAACTCTTCAATGCGTCCGTCGATAATGCAGCTAGTATCGATAACTTTGGGTGAGATGGCTTTGAGAGTGCCTTCCGCGACTAGCATCGATTCGACATTTTGGGGATTTAGCAACCGCAAAAATGCGCCGCCGTGAGTATCGGCGAGCGTCACGCCCAAATAGCAAAACATCACGCTACCTAAAATTGCCAGTAACGGTTTGAGGAATGAAAACTCTGGGGCGATCGGTAACAAAAAGACTGGTGCTAACATCAAATTGGCAATTAACAACCCGATGACTAAGCCAACGGCTCTGGTTAACAGCACATCCACCGGGAGCTGTCGCACCTGAAGTTCTAAGCGGCGGTAAGCAGTTTTGACCACAAAGCCAAATATACCGCCAAATAAAGCCGCAAACCCAGCCGACACAATCCGTAAACCATCCTGATTGGTGACTTGTGCCAACATCTCACTGGGTAATATCTCCACGATATCGTAACCAATGCCTGCCGCTGCAAGAATTAGGAGCAGGATAATAGTAAAGTCGAGCATGAGTAAGCGTCCGATCGAGTCGAGTATGATTTAGATATCTCTAATCCCATTATATCTGGTACCGATCGGTTACACGGCATGATGGTAACTTTAAGTTGCACTTGGGGGAGGGGGGAGTTAGGAGTGTGGGGGGTGTGGGA
>NZ_JANPLS010000240.1:0-18117 GCF_031422475.1 Chamaesiphon sp. VAR_48_metabat_403 | reverse complement strand
CTTTTTGGACTGGTGCGCTGTTATATCAACGATTATCAGGAGATCTCATTTTAAATTAAAGGATTTTCGGACTCTCAATCAAAATGTCCATCCCAATCGTTCGGATTGTAATTTAATTCTAGAAAATGGCGTATTAGAATTCACGAGTAATACGGCACCGACGACGACGGTAATCCCGATCGCGGTGTTGGTAATATACAACGGTTTGAGGGTTGATGGGGTACATTTATTTTCAAAATCCTTATTCAGAAAGTGATACGGAATCTAAAGTGTCCCTCATATACCTGAGAACCGCTGTATAAGCCCAACAGCCGCGCCTGACTGCCTAACACAAGTACCTCAAAGCCTTGTTCCGCAACGATCGTGCATTTAGATTGCGAGCGAATGAATTATCGACTCAAAGCCTTAATTTATCGTGCTGGATCGATGCCGATTTCACAATAGATCGGGGTTTCAGATAGATGTGTCAGGCAGCCAGCCCTATCCCCTATCCCCTATCCACTTCACACCGCTGGCAACTGAATCACGAGCGTCGAACAAGGTGCGTGATGTAGAACATAATTGCTAGTGCTACCCAACCAGATTTCACTCAACATCGATTTTTGATTTCGTCCCATTACAATTGCA
Source organism: Chamaesiphon sp. VAR_48_metabat_403 (assembly GCF_031422475.1). NCBI lineage: Bacteria > Bacillati > Cyanobacteriota > Cyanophyceae > Gomontiellales > Chamaesiphonaceae > Chamaesiphon > Chamaesiphon sp. VAR_48_metabat_403. Next base: position 17,490 of record NZ_JANPLS010000240.1, on the reverse strand, counting down.
TCCGCCGACCAACTTTTGGCGACTTCACAAATCATCCGACCTGCATCGCCCAAGTTTTGAGAAATCTCCACGTCGATTCCCCGCTCTTTTGCTTGCGCTGCATCAGCCTGGATCTGTTCGAGTCCTTGTCGTTCGGACTCTTTCCATTCCTTGGCATATTGTTCGATCGCTACATCATTGACGATCGGAAACATCCCACCCACTAATGGACTAAAACTAGTCGATGTCAACGGACTCATGACATGTAAAAGCAGCACTTTAGCACCAAGTTTTTCTGCCAGATTCAATCCCGCTCCTAAGACTAATTGGGATTCAGCAGAGTTACCGATTGCGATTAATATTTTTTCAAACATTTTAGTTGCTCCTAATTAATATCCCGTACAGCTAGCTTGCTGCTGGCAACTGAATTACCATGACCGAGCAAGCTGCATGATGTAAAACATAGTTGCTAGTGCTGCCGAGAAAAACCTCACTCAGCATCGATTTTTGATTTCGCCCCATTAATATCACCCCCGCCGACCAATTTTTCGCTGCTTCACAAATTAACGGCCCAGAGTCCCCATAGTTCTGCAAAATCTCGGCTTTAACGTTAACCTCTTTTGCCCGCTCTGCGTAAGCCTGAAGCCGTTCGATTCCCAAGCGTTCGTATTCTTTCCATGCCTTGGTGTATCGATCGATCTCCACCTCATTTATCATCGGTAGAATCCCACCCACTAATGGACTGCCAACCGTACTCAGACCGTGTGGCACTAGTGGATTGAGAACGTGTAAAAGTAGCAGCTCGGCATCAAGTTTCTGAGCTAGTGCCAATCCTGCGGTAAAGATTTGCTCTGAATCAGGGAGATCGCCAATTGCAACTAAGATTTTTTGCAACATTTAGATCGTGCCTCATCAACGACTAACCTAATTTTACAACAGTATTATCGATCGCTATATTAATTTTAATATAGTTGAAAAATTTAATTCGATCGTTAAATGTTTATAACTTACTCAGCTTCCAGATCTATAATAGAAGTATAATTAAACTGACCGATCGCGTTCAACGTCTCGATTTTTAAACAGTGAGAATTTGCTTGCAAGATCGATTGGTAGTAACATCAGCTTGACTAGACGATTAAATATGTCGAATGAAACTATCTCAAATCCTATCTCAATTATTAGTTGAATATACCGATCGACCGTTGCCATTATCGGTGGTCCTAAAACAAGTGGGAAATAGTGGATTTGGAACGATAGCAGGCATTCTAACCATGCCCATGCTGATTCCGCTCCCCATCCCCTTACCCGGATTTTCGGCATTGGTTGGAATTGGGATTATCCTGGTCGGCTGTCAATTGGCTTTAGGCTATGATAAACCCTATTTACCCCAGCGAATCGCTCGGATCGAACTATCGCCTGCGGCCTCTGGGAAATTACTCAAAAATATTAATCGGCTACTTAAACCATTAGAAAAGATGTCTAGGCATCGATTTCCAAGGTTTAGTAATAATGAGTGGGGGTGTCGAATTTCGGGAGCTTGCTTGGCTTGGAACGCACTATTGATGTCGCTACCGTTACCAATTCCGCTTACCAACCTCGCTCCAGCCTATACAATTTTATTTCTAGCGATCGGACTGCTAGAGTTTGATGGATTATTTATTCTCATCGGCTATGGGATGACTATGGCGACAACTATTTTCTTTGCCAGTATTGCAGGAACAATTTGGCAATTAGCATATCACTGGTGGCAAATCTTAATTCTCAAAAGTTAACACTCATAACTTTTTCATATTCATTTAATTCAATGGCTAAGTTATAGCATCTATATCGATCGAAATAATGCAGCAACAAAATTCAGGTAAGTGCGTCAACTCATCTAGTTATTTTTAGTTGCGATTGATGCCATGAGTTCCCAACGACCACGACCAAAATCTTCATCTACACCCAAAGTCGAACATCCAGCAGTCGAAACCCTTAAAACGCTGGGATTGAGTGTTATCTTCGCATTTGGACTGAGAACTGCTGTTGCGGAATCTTGTTATATTCCATCTGCTTCGATGCAACCCACTTTGCAAATTAATGATAAATTAATCGTTGATAAAATTAGTTATCGCTTTAGTAATCCCGTTCGTGGCGATATCGTGGTGTTCAGCCCTACCGAGCAGTTAGCACGACATATAGACACTGAAGGTAACCAAAAATTCAAAGAGAATTTTATCAAACGGGTGATTGGCGTACCAGGCGATCGCGTTGAAATTAAAGGTGGTAAAGTTTACATCAATGGCAAAGTTATTGCTGAAAAATATCTCGATGAAGCTCCTAATTATGACTGGAGTAGCAAAGCTTTGACTCCTGATGGCATCGTACCTGAAGATCGGTATTTAGTATTGGGAGATAATCGCAATAATAGTTACGATAGTCACTATTGGGGCTTTGTTCCTAAAGATAAAATTGTTGGTAAGGCAGTAGTGCGATTTTGGCCGCTCGATCGTGCAGGTGCGATCGATTCCCACTCGGAAAAGCAATAATTGAAAACGTAGTAAAAAAGACCGCTCTCATCGAACGGTCTGGTCTGTACATAAATTAAAGTTTAAATGTTATTTAATAAACAACATTTCTTGGTAAGTAGGTAACGGCCAGAGATCGTCTGCTACTTCGGCTTCAAGTCCATCTGCATATTTACGAACTTCATCCATTAACGGACGGACTGTTTTTACTAAATATTGCATGTGTGCTTCGGTCGAATCAAAATCGTGACTGCCTAAAGCGGATGCTAATTTGCTAACTGAATCCATCATCGATTTAGTCAATTCAGCAACCTTGTGAGCGGTTTCGGCTTCGAGATCGACACTGATTTCTTTGAGTGCCACAATGGTAGTTGCCAAATCGGTTAGGTAGCGAGTTGCGGCTGGATAAATCAGAGTTTTAGCAATACTAATTACGAGTTTTGCTTCGACCTCGATCGATAGAATATACTGCTCGGCATAAGTCTCATACCGACTGGCTAATTCGACAGGAGATAAAATCGCCATGCTGTCGAATAGTTTGACGATTTCTGGCTCGTTTAAGACGGGCAATGCGTCGGCTGTCGTCCGCAGGTTGCGTAAACCGCGTTCTTCGACTGCCATTTTATGCCATTCTTCGGAGTAGCCGTTACCGTTGAATACAACTGCGCCGTGGTTGTCGATGACTTCTTTGAGGACGAGTTGAATTGCAGTATTCAGCTCGGTGCCTTTAGCTGTCTCTGCTTCGAGTTTATCCGCCATCCAGGTGAGAGACTCAGCCAAGATGGTATTCATTGCCACTAATGGCCCAGCCACCGATTGCCCCGAACCGACAGCGCGGAACTCAAAACGGTTGCCAGTAAAGGCAAAGGGTGAAGTTCGGTTGCGATCGCCTGCATCTTTTGGCAAAATTGGCAAGGTATCGACACCAATGTTCATCGTCCCTTTCGCTGTAGATCCTTTGAGCGCGCCTTGTTTGATTTGCTCGAAGACATCTTGCAGTTGCGAACCCAGGTACATGGAAATGATGGCTGGGGGAGCTTCGTTGGCACCTAAGCGATGGTCGTTACTAGCAGTCGCAATTACCGCACGCAAGAGCGGGCCATAAGTGTGGACACCACGAATAATTGCACCACAGAAGACCAAGAATTGAGTATTAGAGTGGGGATTATCGCCAGGATCTAGTAAGTTACCTTGAGTCGCATTCCCGACCGACCAGTTAACGTGTTTGCCCGAACCATTGATACCTGCAAAAGGTTTTTCGTGGAGCAGACACATGAAGCCATGCTTTTTCGCAGTGGTGCGAAGCGTGGTCATAATCAGGTGTTGGTGGTCTGTCGCAACGTTAGCCGCCTCGTGGTAGGGTGCAATTTCAAATTGACCGGGAGCTACTTCGTTGTGGCGAGTTTTAGCAGGAATACCGAGTCGGTAGAGTTTTTCTTCGACATCTTGCATATAGACCTGTACGCGCTCTGGAATGGCTCCAAAGTAGTGGTCGTCGAATTGTTGACCTTTGGCTGGTGCTTTACCAAATAGGGTGCGCCCTGCGAGTAATAAGTCGGGGCGACTATTGGCAAAGTTAGCATCGACCAGGAAGTATTCTTGCTCGGCACCACAGCTAGAGTTGACTGGTGCGATGCTAGTATTGCCCAAGATCTTCAGGACTCTGGTAGCTGCCTTATTCATGGCTGCATTAGAGCGCAACAGGGGTGTTTTCTTGTCTAGAGCTTCGCCAGTCCAAGAGACAAATACCGTCGGAATGCAGAGGGTGGCACCGTTATCGGTTTCCATAATGAAGGCGGGACTAGTCACATCCCAAGCGGTATAGCCGCGTGCTTCAAAGGTGGAACGGATGCCACCATTGGGGAAGGAAGAACCATCGGGTTCGCCTTGAACTAGCAGTTTGCCTGCAAATTCTGAAATCACCGAACCGTCGCTTTGAACGGAGACAAAACCATCGTGCTTTTCAGCAGTGGCATTGGTGAGCGGGTAGAAAACGTGGGCGTAATAAAGTGCGCCTTTAGAAATCGCCCAGTCTTTCATTGCCACTGCTACAGAGTCAGCGATGGAGATATTTAGCGGTTCGCCAGTTTGGATGGTTTTTTTGACAGACTTAAATACATCCTTGGGCAAGCTTTCTTGCATTTTGCCCAAAGTAAAGACATCGCACGCCCACAAATCTTCTAACCGTTTGGCAGCCTTGAGGGGCATTGGCTCTCTGTTAGTAATTTGATAAATTGCTTGCATCCGGGATTCATTTCCACTCACAGCTTTTTTCCTCTTTGGCTCTTGATACCAATAAATAATAATTGCGATGCCTACCTAAAATAGATATATATGATACCGATTTATAGCGACAGATATGTGCGATTGTGTTTTCACTCTTGACTAATAAGTAAATATAGATTTACTAGACCTCACCATCGTAGGATAACCCAGCCCAAACTGATGTGGCGACCGCGATCGTGAAATTCAGTAATTCGTCTAATTATTTCTCTGTCTTGATTTGGGAAATTATCTCATGAGATCGCCAGATCTAAAATTTTACCGCGATTCTCTTAATGTACGGATCTTTTAGTGGTTTAGCGGATTTTGCGATCGAATGGTTCGACAGTCGATTAATTTAAGTTATGATAGGAATTGTGACAAAAGTTGTTGTAGAACTTCTAGCCACCACAAAATCATCTATTTTTGGGCATAGTTTTCACATGAGTATCTCTTCAGCCAGCTCCACCAACGACACCTCAGTTTGGACTAGCCTCAAGCAAGCAATTTCAGCTAGTTCGGGTTTTCAACATTGGGCTTCTCAACTCCCCACGCTCGAACGCGCAGATCGCACTCCCGAAGAACTCATTCAGCTCTATCTACGCGAAACTTTAGAAACTTTAGCATACTAAATCGCTTCCCACACAACTAAACCCTTTTCCATCAAGTTGGAAAAGGGTTTATGTAGATCTAGTCGGCAAGCTCTAATGCCTGTGTAGATTTAAGAACTCCGCAGGCGCATTCTGCGAGTCCAAAATAATAAAGCCATCAGTACCAGCAATAATGGGATCGTGACTGTATCGCGAACTGGCGATCGCATAAACTGTTGATAGCTCTCGATTAATAAATCGCCGCTAAATAAAGCAATCGTTCCCCCAGCGGCAATAAATGGCCCTAATGGGAGTGGTTGAATGAATTTATTCGCACCAGCTTTAATCCCGCCGCCTAGCAGCATCGAAACACCAGCTACAGCCATAAAGCCAACTAATGCGAGTACCGAGGCGACACCGCCTGCTAACAGCACGACTTTCCAACTACTCCAAGCTCCTACCATTGCCATCAACTTGGCATCGCCGCCACCTTGAGCGGGTTTACCTACCATCAGACTGCCTAAAATCATAATCAGATCGTAGAGCCAGATCCCCAGCACCATCGCCAGAATACCTTGAATCAGATATTCTCGCGTACCCGCGATCGCTCGGTTGGTATCTAGATAGCCAGCAATAACTTGAAAAACTAATCCCAACACCAATCCCGACTGAGTAAGTGAATTGGGTAATGTCATTGTATCGAGATCGATGAGCGTTAGTGCGAAGAGCCAACACATCAGCAGGGAATAGCCGATAGTCTGGAACGATAGCCCGAATCGATTGTAAACCAGTACGAAAATAATTGCCGTTATCGTTTCAACGATCGGATAACGGGGCGAGATTGGGGTATGACAATGACGGCATTTACCACGTAAAAATAACCATCCCAAAATGGGAATATTTTCACCCATCCCTAACTGGTGAAAACATTTGGGACAGCGGGATGGCGGCCAAATTACCGACAGACCAGCCGGGACGCGGTAGACTACTACATTAAGGAAGCTACCGATCGCTGCACCCAGCCAAAAGATGATAACTTGAACGATCGTGTCGTAAATATTCACTATAAGAAAGATCTGCTACGTGGGTGCAGAGATAGATAGACAAACTACGTCTATTATTCCCCAGCCCGATCGCCAATTCTCTATCTGCATAGCTGGTGGTAACGACTAATGATACTCAGCTTCTAGTTGTTCCACCGAGATAAACCGCTCTTCAGGGAGCAGAATTGGGTAACTACTAAAAATTAGTTTGCCGCGATAGCTGAATTTATTCATTGCTACCCCAATTGGTTGTCGCCGCCGCTCGCGATCGGGGTTAACCTGACAATAGAAACTATAAATATCTTGGGCAGCCCTAAGCAGAGCTGGATCGAACAGTCCATTTGAATTTGACTGGGGCATGGGATTAGCTATAGCACGGGGCGACTCAATTGTAAACACAGTGGCGATCTCTCAAATTATTTTTTTAGACATTCTAAGCTAGATCGGGTTAATTTGGATCTGGCTCAAATTCAAAGCGATCTCCGACCCGATCTGGCAATTTATAACCACTCTTGACTAAATTGAGGTTACGATAAGGCTTCAATTAGGACTCGACCCATCTGACGACAACCCACTGCGGTCATATCTGCTGACATAATATCACCAGTTCTGTAACCCAGATCTAAAACTTTTAAAACCGCACGCTCGATCCGATCTGCTGCTGAAGATTGGTTCAATCCATAGCGGAGTAACATGGCAGTACTCAGCACCTGCGCCAACGGATTGGCAAGATCTTTACCCGCAATATCTGGAGCCGAACCATGTACTGGCTCGAATACTCCCAAGCCAGTCGCACCCAGACTCGCCGAAGGTAACATCCCAATACTACCCGTCAACATCGCCGCCGCATCGGATAGAATATCGCCAAATAGGTTACTAGTCACGATCGTATCGAATTGTTTGGGCGCGCGAACCAGTTGCATCGCCGCATTATCTACATACATGTGCGTCAATTCGACATCGGGATAATTGGGTGCCATCGCGATGACCCGATCGCGCCATAATTGAGACACTTCCAGTACATTCGCTTTATCTACCGAACATAACTTTTTCGTCCGTTTTTGGGCAGTTTCAAACCCGACTTTGGCAATTCGATCGATCTCGCTTTCAGTATACGCCATCGTATTCACCCCGCGTTTTTCGCCCGTCTCCGTAGTAAAAATTCCCTTGGGTTCGCCAAAATACACCCCACCAGTCAGCTCTCTAACGACCATAATATCGACCCCTTCGACTACCTCCCGTTTGAGGGTAGAAGCGTCGATAAGCTGGGGTAAAATCGCCGCAGGTCTCAAATTAGCAAATAGACCCAAACCCGCCCTCAAGCCCAATAAACCCGTCTCTGGACGCAGATGGCGCGGCAAATTGTCCCATTGATAACCGCCGATGGCAGCTAGCAATACCCCATCGCTCTGCTTGCAAGTCTCTAAAGTCGCTGCTGGCAAAGGTTCTCCAGTTGCTTCGATCGCCGCACCGCCAATTAAAGCCGTGGTAAATTCAAAATTTAGACCCTCTTGTTTGCCCACAACTTCTAGTACCTCTACCGCTACCGCCATAATTTCTGGGCCGATTCCATCCCCAGGTAACAGTGTGATGCGATAAGTTTGAGTCATAGTAATTGCCTTGCGATCGAACACTTGATATTCTACTGGCGATCGCGCCTAAGTGGATCGCCAATAGTGGTAGGGTGTGGGACCGCGCCAGCAAGAGCGTACTAAAATAATCTCATTTGGAGCGAGATTTGATTATGCGCCGCGATTCGATTTTCTACCAATTATTTCGACAGTCGCCCACTCTATTATGACTACGCTAGAGGGCGAGCCGATCGAATCGATCGAGTATCGTAGTTCGATCGAGCGAAGTTTTAGATATCGAGCCTGTTTATCCTAGTAATTTTCATTTTAAAACTCTGACGCTATTTTATCGCTTCGATCTTGGCAATCTTTGACGACAGAATGCGGATTGCAGCAGTTTTATTTTTAAAAACCAGCATCAGCCCCAGTCTCAATTTTCATAATGAGAATAGCTGTGTTTATCGCGGTCTAGGCAGTGGCGAGCCAGATCGACCGATCTCCGTCGATTGAGTTTTATCTGGTAATCGTAGTCTATTCATCGATCGTGCCGATCGTAGTTCGGGCAGAATTTAAATGCCCTCAAACAAGATCGGCATAGACACCAGCTAAACTGCTAGAATCTTGGCTATTATTGCCAATACTCATTGCCAGACCCCACACACTAATTCATGACCCACTCCAACGAAGATGCCACCCGCGTGCGGGTACTTAGCGAAGCCTTGCCATATATCCAAAAATTCGCCGGACGCACCGTAGTAGTCAAATACGGTGGTGCAGCAATGAAAGATAGTACCCTCAAAGATCGGGTGATTAGGGATCTAGTTTTCATGTCCTGCGTAGGGATTAGACCGATTTTAGTACATGGTGGTGGGCCAGAAATTAATAGCTGGCTAGAAAAAATCGGCATCGAACCGCAATTTAAAGATGGCTTGCGGGTGACTGATGCGGCGACGATGGATGTCGTGGAAATGGTCTTAGTCGGACGCGTTAATAAAGAAATTGTCTCGCTGATCAATCAGTCTGGTGGTAATGGTATCGGCTTGTGCGGCAAGGATGGTAACCTGATCGTGGCACGTCCTGACGGTCGCGAAGGGATTGGCTTTGTCGGTGAAGTTAGCAGTGTAAATGTAGATATTCTCAATACTCTGATTAAAAGCGGCTATATTCCGGTCGTCTCTAGCGTCGCTGCCGACGAAAACGGACAGGCTTATAATATTAATGCGGATACAGTTGCTGGCGAAATTGCCGCCGCACTGGGAGCCGAAAAATTGATCTTACTCACCGATACTCCCGGCTTGATGCGCGATTTTAAAGATCCGACTACCCTAATTCAGCAATTAGATATTCCTGGCGCACGCGCTCTGATTGAAGATGGTACCGTCAGCGGCGGGATGATTCCCAAGCTAACTTGTTGCGTTCGCTCTCTGGCGCAAGGTGTCAGAGCGGCACATATTATCGACGGGCGGTTACCACACTCGCTGTTACTCGAAATTTTTACCGATACTGGAACTGGCTCGATGATTGTTTCTTCAGGTGTTAACTCGTGATTTGTCAGCACTAAAATTTTCACCGATGGTGGTACTGGTTCGACAATCGTTTCTTCTGGAATAAGATAACAGCACAATGATTACTTGCCACATACGTTATGTTATCGATCCCTATAAACTCGATGAATTTGAAATATATGGCAAGCTGTGGATTCCCTTGGTGAATAAGTTTGGTGGTATTCATCACGGTTATTTTATGCCCCATGAAGGCGCGAATAATATCGCTTATGCTTTATTTAGTTTTCCATCGTTGGCTGAGTATGAAGTGTATCGCACCAAAATTCTTAGCGATCCTGATTGTCAAATAGCATGGGCACACGCAGAAAAGACCCGTTGTATTTTCAGCTTTGAAAGATCTTTCTTGCGTCCGGTGTTCGATGATTGAGTATATATATGGTGGGCACTGCCCCGATACCCAGAGCCATCAAGAGAAATGTTAATCCAAAATCCAAAATCGAAATGACCTTCGATACTGACTATCAATCTGGACAAATTGCCTTCGAGCGGGGAGAATACCGCCAAGCTGTTAGCTATTTAGTGGCGGCGGTGGCTCAAGTGCAGCCGAATACCCGCGTTGGCGGTGAGGTGCAGGTGTGGCTGGTGACAGCTTTTGAAGCCGCCGGACAAATTGCCGAAGCCAAAGCTCTATGCCAAAAACTTGCCACTCATCCCAATCTCGATACCCGCCAAGCTAGCAAACGACTGCTGTATATCATGCAGGCTCCAGAATTAACGCGGCGCGAGGAGTGGCTGACTAAAATTCCCGATTTATCGCACTTGGAAGATGCCGAGGGCAATTTTGCAGTTAATAATACCCCGATCGCACCTGCTCCACCAAAACCTCAATCGTTAGAAGAAAGATACGCGCCTGTAGATCTGAGTCAAGTCAATACCAAGGATAATGGGTTTGTCTGGCTCGCGCTAATTTTGACGCTGATAACCTTCCTCGGATTGTGGTGGATGGCATCGGGATAAACTGGCTGAATTTTGTTAATTTTTACAACAAAAAACCACCGAATTGCTCCGGTGGAATCTCGATGGTTGAATGAATTTCAACCACAGACATTAGTTGTGGCTATTTCTTTTTGCCGAGGACTTCAGATTTGAAACTATCGATTTCATCAGTCAGCTCTTTTCTAGTCGAAGCTTGGAGCAGATAACGATACACGAACCAACTGGTGTATCCAATTCCTACTAATTCAAAAGTAGGTGCGAGTAAAGGAATTTCGTTAATAGCAGACAGAATCGCTAAAGTTAGCTTCACACCGACGATGATGCCAAAAAATAAACCCAGAGTAAGTACGGCACTCTTGTTATTTTGATAAATTTGACCCAGATAAGCAGGTAACTCGGCTAAAATATCTGTCGCTTGTTTGGCCCAGTCTGGTAATTCTGCGGCTGAGAGGTTTGGCGAAACCTTAGAGATAGAGCCGCCGCCAGTGTTTAATCCTAGAGGATTTGCGGGAATATCAACGGTGGTAGTTTCTACTGATTGGGTCGATTCTAGTGTATCGCTCATATGTTATTAGTCCTTATTTCAAAATTGGCAGGGCTAGGCAAATGATATTCGATGTGCGCTGAAAATAGCGTTCTAAACAAATACTTTTGCCAATTCGATCGGGTTTAGCTACTCGATCTTAGTTTAAATTTGAGGTTAAACCCGATCTGAGAGTAACATAACTACACCAAAATCTGTCTGCCAGGTAGTTTACCAATCCTGTCTATACAAATTTTGACAGGCAATTTTGGTTTTATTTGCTCTAATTATAGACGACCATCATCAGAGATTCAATTCTCGTGCCGTTCGCGTTGGCGAAGCCTGCCGGAGGCAAAGCGTTTGCCTTAGCAAAGAGGCTACGCCAACGACCGATCGGTTGAATGGTAAAATTGTTATTTATTGTAACAGCCCGATCGGCGATCGAGATTAGACACTAACGAGGGTGGCGGTAGCAAGTTGACGAGTTGCCAAATCGCTAAAGTCTTGACTCCAGAGCAGTTCGCAAGAATTATTGGGGCTTTCGATTAGTTTGAGTTTGTGTAGTTGCGCGCCGAGTTCGCGAATCGGTCGTTCGATTTGATAGCCGATATATACGGCGATATTTTCGGCGGTGGGGACGACTTTGGCGAAATGTGGGATATCTTTATTTAAGAAGGTATGATCTAAAGGCTCAACCGCATATTTATCGACTAGTTCGTGTAATTTGACCAAATCGACAATCATCCCCGTGCGATCGTCAATTTCGCCAGTTACAGTCACTTCGAGATGATAATTGTGTCCGTGTCCGTTTACCCGCGCGCACTTGCCGTAAATTTCACTATTTTGTTCGAGCGTGAGGCTATCGAGAGCCAGACGGTGAGCCGCGCTAAAATGAGTACCGATTGTCAATGATGCTTCCATGTCTGTTCCTGTGTATTCTGCAAATAGTTCGGGGTGTTCGTATAACTGAATGCGGACGAGCGGCAAATGTGGAGCTAATTTTTGCCAAATCACCCTAGCAATATTTTCGGTGGTGGGGAGGGTTTGCTGAAATTCCGGCCATACATCGTTGAGGAAACTATAATCTAGTTGTCCGGTAACTTCTTTTTTAATAACGTGTTTGACATCGGAGAGGTTTAGTACCATTCCATAGTCGTCGATATCGCCGTAAAGCGAGATAAATAACTCATAATTGTGTCCGTGTCCGTAAGGTTGCGCGCATAAGCCAAATGCAGCCCCGTTCTCGGCTTCGCTCATTTCTGGCAACCAATACCGATGGCTAGCCGAAAACTGAGCGCGACGGTTGATAATACATTTCATGAAAGTTTACATAACGTTAACTCTTTACTAGGATAATGCTTTTTAGGCTTTAGGTTTTAGTGAATAGTGGATAGTGGATAGTGGATGGATTTTGGAACTATACCCGTCCCCCAGTCTCCCAGTCTCCCAGTCTCCCAGTCCCACACTCCCCACACTCCCCATCCCCCCATCCTATTCGCCAGTCATCACCCGCAGGCGGATGGAATTTTCGCCACTATCATCGAGGGGTACTTCGACAATTTCACCCGATAGACGTTCGACGCAGGCAATGAGCGATCGCAAGTTGGGCGTACTGGCACCTGTATCGACGTACAATCGATCGACGAGGCTGCCTAAGCGTTTCCATGTCAAATAAAATTTGGTCATTGTCTGCTCTAATTGTGCGGCTTGCTTGAGCACGTCGGCGGCAACGGGGAGACATCCCACCCGCATGGCTTCTTCTAGAGCTGTAGCAAGATCGACTTTAGAATCATTGAGAACTTGTACTTGTGCGCCAGCATCGAGATATTTAGACAAGCTCCGCGCATTACTGGTGACGAGCTTAATATTATCTACGTCGGGATTGGCAGCTATTTCGTCCCGGATGGCATGTTGATGCGCTTCGGGTAATTTCTCCATTTCCTTAACTAATGGGGCAATAAAACGCGGTGGCGTGGCTCCAGAGGCAGCTTGTTCTTTAACTTCATCGGGAATCAGATCGGAACTCATTGCCATCCATTCGTCGGAGAGTTGACGGACTTCCCGCCGAGTGATCCGATCTCCTCTTTCGGCAGCATCGGTAACTAGTTGTTGGACTTCTGGCGAAGATTTGGCGGTTTCGACAAAGGCGCGTTTGCTAAAGTTTTTGAGTGTGGATGGAGATAATTCGCCATTTTCTAATAGAGTATCGGCACTATTCGCAAGTTCGATCCAGGCGTATGCCTGACTTTTACTCAATTCCCGATCTTTGAGCCAGTTGAGAAAACCCTCGCCGCGTCCGTCTCCGCCTTTTTTTTCACGATCGCGAATCGCCCGTAAAATTCTACCGCGCCAGATCTCGGTTTGTAAATCGAAGCTGTCGCAGACTACCCACGCATCATCGTATTGCTGTCGAAAATCAAAATCCCCAACTGCTTCATCTTCAGGATCGGGCAAATCGAAGATGAGATCGGCATTTGCAGATAGAGCCGCTACAATTTCGAGATCCGTACTAGAGCCAACTGAAGCAACCATCGATCGTCCTCAAGATAAATTAAAAATAGCGCGCGAAGACCGTGACGACTCTTGCAGATCTGAGTCGAAAATTTATCATACCATTAACCCAAGTTGCCACCTATAACCCCAGCGGTTAGAAACCACCGCATTAGCCACGCCTACCCTTCGGGAACGCTTCGCGAACAGTCGTTGGCATAATTAATACTTAGAGTAATACTGTCTGCGGAACTAATAACTGCGCTCCGTCGATCTCCCGAAAGTCCCCAATTCCCAAGCACTGCTGTTCGCTGATAACTTGAAAATAACCGCCTAGTTCGGCAGTTGGGGGAGTAAGATTTAGTTGCTCTATGGGTAAGCGTTTGCCTTGACTCCAAAATTTAACTAGCTCGGCATTTGCCAGTGTAACTGTCGGTAGGTGCATTAGGGCTATATCGGGCGGAATCGGTTCAAATATCCCGGCTTGTTGCTGTCGCTCTAGTTCCTCTAAAGTGATGCTATCTGCCAATTGCAGACCACAGCTAGCATTCCGTTCTAAAAATGCCAAAACGCCTCTGGTACCCAGTTTAACGCCCAAATCGCGGGCGATCGACCGAATATAGGTGCCGCCACCACAAGCAATTTGCACTTCAAGTTCGGGAAAATCCCCTGGAGTCCAATTAAGGATCTCGATCGTATCGATAGTAACTTGACGAGTCGGTACTTCTACTACCTCTCCAGCTCGTGCTAGTTTATACAATCTTTTGCCGTTGACTTGAATCGCGCTGTACATCGGCGGTGTTTGCACGATCTCGCCGATAAATGTCGCTAATGCTGTCTCAATTTTTTCGATACTAATATCGGTAACTGGTTCGGAGTAAATAATCTCGCCAGCGAGATCGTCGGTGGTGGTTTCGACTCCGAGCCGAATTAGGGCGCGATAGGCTTTCCCTGTTGGTAAGTATTGTAATAGACGAGTGGCTTTCCCGATCGCGATCGGTAATACGCCGACTGCGGCGGGATCTAGTGTGCCGCCATGTCCGACTTTTTTGGTTTGCAAAATTCGCCGCACTTTGGCAACGCAATCGTGAGAAGTCCAATCTGGTAGTTTCTGTAAGTTAATGAATCCGTCCACAAGGTTTAGGAGTTAGGGATGAGAGATTAGGCTTTAGGGATCGAATTTTGAGATTGACTCAATCGGCTAGTTGAGGATATTAGGTTATTATTAAGCATAACTCGTTGGCATTGGCAAATCCTGCCATCAGAGCGACTTCAGCTTTGCTGAATCGAGTTAGCTTCACGATTTTGAGATCGGTACGCTCACAGCTTGCACCAATGCATAGATATTAAAATTAGATCGAGACTAATTTAGTAACAAAATTATCTCTGCCGTAACTGCCGCCGTGGTTTGGCTGCATAAGTGCGACTCCAGTTGCCCCGTTGGAAACTGCGTTTGGGCGATGTCTAGAAGCTCATCGGCAGTCATCGGGATTTTACCCGCTACCACTTGCGAGGTGACTTCCGGCGCGGGGACTGAAGGCATCAGCCAGCGCAACCCAGCTGCAACGGGCGGATAGTAAACCATCGCCGCTCTGGTCAAGGCAACCAGACTCAATAGAACTACCGAGACGATGCCGCCAACATTGTGCAGATCATGGTTTAAAGTATAGTTTTTTGCTCGCTTCGCAACTGAGCATAAACAGTTACAGAGTAATAGCTGCCAGTTGAAGTTCCGCAAGCTGCTCAGATCTAGATACCCCGCCATCGTTCGCCGCAAAATGTTCATATTTATCTTAAATTAAGCTGCCAGTATATCGAGAGTTATTCTCAACAAATTAGAGTATAAAAGCACCTCAGTATTGGTGTCTACTCCAAAACAGTCACCACCATCGCGAAACGGACATTTTGGCTAAATTGGTCGATCATTGATGAAGATGTCCGACGATGTATGGCGCGAAAGTTTCCTTATGGAATTCTATATACAATCGAACAGGACTATATTCTCATTCTGGCGGTGATGCATTGCAGTCAGGAACCTGGATATTGGAAAAATTGCCGCTAGTCAAAGCGTTCAGGAGGATCGAATTCATGCCTCAACTAAACTTTTTACCCGCGCTACATTCTGTGGGCGTAATCCCAAACTTGCGCTTGAATGCGGCGGCGAAGTGTCCGGGATTACTATAACCAACGAGATTGGCGACATCTATTTTTTAGGTTTTGGGCGATCGAATTCAGCGCAAAAGTCACTCATTAGTAGCCATCAACAGTTCCTGTAAGTTATCTGGAAAATCACCATTCCCGACCATTTTGGTAAACACCTCATAACAATCTCGCTTATCCCCAGCCTTACGGGGATAACCCAGCCACAACACAATCAGCACCTGCCGATCCTCACTGCTAAAAGCTCTAAAAAACAATCGATATCGATGCGGTAGACCCATTCCCTTCATCCGTCCATACCGCCGTAACGAGCCAGTTAAGGCAAACTGACTAGCCAGTGGATCTATGGCAATCTTCTCCTTAATTCCCACCATCACAGCAGCTAACAGCTTCACATCAGGATGTCCAAGATAATCTGCTTCTGGTAACTCAGCCTTCAACTGCTTCACCCGTTCCCACAGTTGTCGTCGCTGTTCGCCGAACAATTGTCGGTGAAAGTAAATCTCCCAACTGTTGCGGATGAGTACGCCCATTAATCGACAACCACTCCAGCTAACAGCTCATCATCTTCATCTGCCATCTCCTCGGTATATGCTTCGAGCTGTTCGGGATTAGTCAGCGCATCTTTAGTCACTAAGTCCAAAAATAGACTCAGCATCAGATCGTCTGAATCTGATTCTGGTGCCACTGGCTGTGGTTCTAACTTGACTAGCACAGTGTTATCGCTCAATACCTCCACCCATCCCATCGCATTCACAAACTGCGGATGATCGCGGTAGAAACTAGCTGGTAATCGGAAACCAGACGCATTGCCGATTTTAGCAGGGGCAAGTGGATAGGTTGGATTAGTCACGATCGCGCCTAAGTTATTACTAATAGTTATAACTATATCTTAGCAACAACGGGTTGAATCTCACATTTATATTTTGATAGCGTATGTGCTTTTCAATTAATTTGAGTTTTACGCACAGTTTCCGAATTTGGAATTGCTAACAATGTTGTCTATCAGTTCGTTGGCGTAGCCTGCCGTAGGTAATCGACGTTAAGATTTAGTAATAATTATTCTCAATAAATTTTAATCTCGATCGTGCATTCTCATCAGAATAGCCCAAATTCAGGCGGTTATTGGAGCGGTCTGTCTCAATTTTATAAGGATCGGTACTTTCGTTCATGCCTTTAGCCCCGATAATACCTTTTATTGGCAAGCCAGCCAGCGAATTCTGAAGGTGGATAAGCTAATACGCATTTAAGTTACATACAGACACTAATCCCATCTTTTTTGGGCAGGGAAACATCTAGCAAGATCGCGTCATATTCATAAGCATCACTCAGATCTAAGCCTGCTTCTCCATCTGTTGCCACATCCACAGCATATTTATGGGTTGCCAAAATAGTCTCAAGCAGGAACGCAATCCCCGGATCGTCCTCAACTACCAGAATTCTCATCGGCTCATTTCCCGAACACTACTATCGATCGCGACACAGATTTGTCAGCTCTAGCCTCGTAATGCACCAATTTCTTCACAAGTTCCTCAACTTATCGATCTACTTTATAGATATTTACTGGCCAGATTTCTTATTACCGCCAGAGCGATTATCTTTCTATGCTTGGGTAATTTTACTTACGGGCTATCAAGAGGGAGCTTTTTATCCCACTCAACATTTCGATCGAGTGATTAATGCCTTATGGCATTCGATCGGATGTACAACGAGCATGACTATAGCAATCCTAGTTTTGCGATTACCACCCCCACCTTATTAACTAACTACTGATAAAATTAGCCGCAGAGGCGCAGCGATTTGTGCACGCCTCTGTTCCGCGACGGTTTAGCGGCGTTTTTATTCGCAGGTTCCCCCCGAATAA
>NZ_JANPLS010000239.1:0-8001 GCF_031422475.1 Chamaesiphon sp. VAR_48_metabat_403 | reverse complement strand
CAGTGGATGAATGTAGGTTGGCAAGGTGCAGAAAGAATCTATCGTTGCATAATGCACTTTGATATTAAGGATGGCAAAATTTGGTTACAGCAGAATTTGACAGATCGAGATCCAGCCGAAGCATTAGTAGAAATGGGCGTACCTAAAGCAGATATTATTTTAGGATTACAAATGCCGTCTAAGCGTCTCTATACAGATTATGGTGTTGCCTAATCCGATCTTTAATCATTTAGGGGTAATTTCGATCGCATCATGATTCTCACACATTACCACCATCAAAACGATCGACCATTTCAAACTTTATCTTCTGTCTCAGATGAAGAAGCCTTGAGTATTATCGCCAGCCTGAAAGAAAGAACTGGCTCAGTTTATCGAAGGTTCGATAATCCAGTTGAATATCTCAGTCACAGACGAGCGACCGAAAGTTGGCTCAGAAACGAGTTTATTAAAAAAGGTGGTAAACCTACGACGGAATATCCTCAATATTTTGTTGTCGATAAATCGACATGGATTGAAGAGGGATATAACGGACAAAGCAAAACGATCCAAATACCAATATCTGCTTTCGATGCCGATCGAGTCAGTTTTACCTATCCAGATAGTATGATAAGCTACTGGCTAAAAAGTCAGACAGATAGAAAATTTTATCAACCTGAATATCATGGTACGGTATTCAATCTGTGTGAGATTCAGGATATTATCGATCGATTCAGCATTCCACAGCGAGAGTGGGAAACAGATCCAGCCAGAAAATACGATATTTTTATTGAAGCTCAAGTATGGGAAAGTATTCCCGAATGGAGTAAAAATTAATTATTTAGATAAGAAAGTTTAAAAAACTAGCCCGATAGCATTTTTAATTTTTTTTATTATGTTCGCTCGCCGAATGCTGAAAGAAGTACAGTGAAGTAATATAAATCTTAGCGATCGCATAACACTTATGATTTTTCCGGTTTTTCCATGGATGTACGCAGCTATTTGGATGTTCCTAATATTAGCTTGGCCCCATTATATTAAATATCCTAATGACGCGCTGTTGATATTTACTTTCGTGCTAAACACGAGTATCTTCGTTGCGGTTGCCTGGTCTGTTAGTAGCGAAAATCTTAGCTTTTGGCGAGGACTAAGATTGCTTTCACACACCCTACGATATTCTTACAAATTAAATTAGGACTGCTACAGCAGGGAATTGCTATCTCTGCGAATGCGATTCAAATAACTACATTAAACACACGGTTAAAACACACGATCGTTACTAGATCGTAAATTTAACCAAAATTGAATGCCTTTGTTCTAGTCTACATTCTGACGATCGAGTAAAATACGATCGTAAAATTCATTTAAGATCGAACATCTGCGTTCTCCTTACCCTGAGCCAAGTCGCAGCGGTTGAAAAGCACCCCCTCACAGCAACTAGAGATTATCTATGAAAAAAGCTACTGTAATTGGTTTAGGTCGATCGGGTATTGCTGCTGCTAAACTATTAATAAAACACGGTCATACAGTTACGCTCAGTGATAGTAATAATAGCCCCACCCTTGAAGCTCAAAAACAACAGCTAGCAGCACTCGGAATTAACGTCAAACTTGGCGATAAATTTGCACCTAGCGATGAAGATATTATTGTCGTCAGTCCTGGCGTACCTTGGGATATTGCGCCCCTAGTCACAGCTAGAGAGCTGGGCATTGACACGATCGGCGAAATGGAATTAGCATGGCGATATCTGCAAGATATTCCCTGGGTGGCAATTACTGGCACCAATGGCAAAACCACTACTACCGCGTTAACCGATGCCATTTTTAAAGCTGCGGGACTAGAGACGATCGCCTGTGGTAATATTGGTTTTGCTGCCTGTGAATTAGCTTTATTAGAAACGCATCCTGCCTGGATTATTGCCGAACTGAGTAGCTATCAAATCGAGTCTACTTTTACGCTCACGCCGCGAATTGGGGTTTGGACGACATTAACCCCCGATCATTTGGCCCGTCACAAAACTGTCGATAAATATGCTGCAATTAAAGCTAAATTACTTCGCAATTCACAAGATCGAATTTTTAATGGTGACGATCGATATTTACATGAGTTAGGTGAATCTGATTGGCAAGATGCCACTTGGACGAGCGTAGTCGGTCGAGAAAAGTTACAAGGCGATCCCGAATTGGGGATTTGGATTGAAGATAATTGGGTGTTTTTCAGGGGCGAAAAGATCTTGCCAGCCGACTCGCTAAAAATGCCTGGAGAACACAATTTACAAAATCTTTTAATGGCAGTAGCCATTGCTAAATTAGCTGGAATCGAAAATAGTGAAATCGCCGCTGCTGTTGCTAGTTTTCCTGGCGTTCCCCATCGGTTAGAATATATCTGCACTTATGGCGGGGCAGACTATATTAATGACAGTAAGGCAACTAATTATGATGCTGCTGATGTTGGATTGAGTGCGGTAAAATCGCCAGCAATTCTGATTGCAGGCGGCGAAGCTAAAGCCGGAGATGATTTGGCTTGGTTGGAGACGATTAAACAAAAGGCTGCTACCGTATTATTAATTGGCAATGCGGCAGCTCAGTTTGCCGATCGCTTGCAATCGATCGGATATACTAACTATGAAATAGTTGAGACAATGGCAAGTGCCGTGACTCGATCTGTTGCTCTAGTCCAGCAGCATCAAGCCAAAATTGTCTTACTATCGCCTGCTTGTGCGAGTTTCGATCGGTATACTAGTTTCGAGCATCGCGGCGATGATTTTCGCCAACTATGTCGAATGCTGGCAGCTAACGATTGAAAGAGTACCGCTCTTCGCGATGGAGAGCAATTCTCATTGTAAAAATTGAGATTGGAACTGATGGTAGTTTTTAAAAATAAAACTGCTGCAAGCCGCATTCTGTCGTCAATAGCCTGACAGAGATGCTCCAGGGAAGAAGCTTCACCAACGGCATACCGAAATAGTGCGAGAGTTCTAGAATGAGAATTACTGCGCGATCTGTGAATCTTCCAGCCATCCGAGCGTTGGCATCGCCTACCGTTAGGTAATCGCTGTTATAGTGAGAGAGAACACGGCTAGATAATTTCAATATTATAACCGAGCCAGCTCGAAATCGATCGGCTAGAAAATATTGCTAGCGATCTTTATATCTATTTACCATCCCCTATCCCTTATCCACTTCATGCCAGCCATGTTCGACAACCTGCGCGACACTATTCGCCATTGGTGGATGGAGTTTACACTCCAAACCAAACTGATGGGAGCAGCCACTTTGGTGGTGTCGCTGATTGTGAGTGGCTTGACTTTTTGGGCGGTAAATACCATTCAAGCAGATGCGCGGATTAATGATACGCGCTTCGGGCGAGACTTAGGGCTGCTCTTAGCTGCCAATATCGCCCCCCAATTGGCAGAAAACGATCTTACTACCGTCGCTCGGTTTTCCAATCGGTTCTATCACAGTACATCGAGCCTGCGGTACATTTTGTATGCTGACGAGGTGGGCAATATTCGACTGGGAATTCCTTTTTCTGAGTCAGAAGTCCAAAACTCACTGATGATCGAGCGGCGGATTCATTTACCCGACACTGTTGCCAATAAAGATTTACCCCTAGTTCGCCAACATCAGACACCAGAAGGCATCGTTACCGATGTGTTCGTCCCCATCGAGCATGAAGGCAAATTTATCGGTACCCTCGCGATCGGGATTAACCCTAATCCTACTGTAGTTGCGTCCACTGGTTTGACTAGAGATGTGACGATCGCGGTATTTGTCTCGATTTGGGTAATGGTAATTTTGGGCGCGGTATTTAATGCCCTCCAAATTACCAAACCAATTAAAGAATTACTCTCAGGGGTCAAAAATATTGCGGCTGGCAATTTCAAACAACGGATCGATTTACCCCTCGGCGGCGAGTTAGGCGAATTAATCGATAGCTTTAATGAAATGGCCGAAAAATTAGAGATATTTGAAGAACAAAATATCGACGAATTAACTGCCGAAAAAGCCAAATTAGAAACCCTAGTCACCACCATTGCCGATGGTGCGGTATTAATCGATAACAATCTGCACATTGTTTTAGTCAATCCAAACGCCCGTCGCTTCTTCGGCTGGGAACACCAAGATTTAGATTCGGCTAATGTCTTGCATGTCTTACCCGGCAGCGTTTCTGCCGAACTCGCGCGCCCATTATATCAAGTAGCTGCGGGTAAACTCGACGGTGAAGAATTTCGGATTACCCTCAATCATCCCGCACATCGTACTGTCAGAATTTTAATCACCAACGTACTCGATCCGGTTAAAGAAAATGTCCGAGCGATCGCCATGACGATTCAGGATATTACCCGCGAGGTCGAACTAAATGAAGCGAAAAGTCAGTTTATTAGTAATGTCTCCCACGAACTGCGGACACCATTATTTAATATTAAATCTTTCATCGAAACCTTACATGAATATGGCGATGAATTAACTCAAGCCGAACGCAGTGAATTTCTCGATACCGCCAATCGCGAAACAGATCGCCTGACGAGACTAGTTAATGATGTCTTAGATCTATCCAAACTCGAATCTTCACACACCTATCTCTTCGATGCTGTCGAATTAGATCGATCGATCGAACAAACCCTGCGTACCTATCAGCTCAATGCTAAAGATAAAGGCATCGAATTGTGCCAAGATATCGAACCCGAACTACCATCTGTCTTGGGTAACTACGATTTAATTCTCCAGGTGCTGGCAAATTTGGTCGGGAATGCCCTCAAATTTACCAAAGCAGATGGGAAAGTCACCATTCGCGCTTATCAAGCTGAATTGACTGGTAACGCGGCAGATGAGATTATATCTCCTGTGGTCAGAGTCGAAATTGTCGATACGGGCATCGGGATCGATCCTGAAGATCGGCAGGCAATTTTCGATCGCTTCTTCCGGGTCGAAAACCGCGTCCATACTCTCGAAGGTACTGGATTAGGACTGTCGATCGTCCAAAATATCATCGAAAAACATCACAGTCAGATCCATCTTACCAGTACTGTTGGTGTCGGCACGACTTTCTGGTTCGATTTGGCGATCTATCAACCACCATCTACACAGTTAGATAATTTACAGCTTGCGGCGGTGCTAGATAACTAAACTCACGCCATCAAATCGTTGCCCAATGGACAAAGTAAGACACCACGCGCGATCGCATGGTGTCCGATTTTTCTTCCCACATTATTAAGATACCCAGCTTTTTCGCAGTTATTAAGATCGATCGCCCAAATTGTTCCATTACCTATAATTTATTCGATCGATGGTATCTATTTGCTAGCTTTTGTCGATAGATTAACTTACCGATTTTAGCTCTGGAAATCGCTCGTAGATGGATGCAGCCATTTTGCGAACTTCCTGATGCCATTTGTCACTCATTCTTTCCTCACGAGCAAACGCAAATTTTGACAAGCTTTTATAGGCTGTAATTCCATATATCTGACAGATATACCAGTCATCATCGAGTATACTCAGGTCGAAACACCCATCAAACATATAGAAAGATGCAAAACAAAGGTTTGAAAAAATATTTGCTTCTCGATTCAGTATTATTGGTAAGTCAGCAGGAATATTTCGATAGTAGCTTTTTATTAAAACAATATCAAATGTCCAGTCGTCCTCTCTTAAATTATAGATTTTTACTTCTCTATCTTTAACTACAAGATCGGCAGATATTTTTGACACGATCGCATCATAACTCGATTCAAATAAGTAAATATGAGTAGCATACATACATCTACCTTCTTCTTTGATAATCTCTTGAAAATCTACAGGTAAGTTAGCACTCATATAAATTAGTTTGTATGCAAGTAGGTAACCGCAATTAAATATAAAATCTACTATCGTTGAATTTCATATTTTCTCCAATCCAATTTATGTCTAGTTTCCATCGCTCATACCCCATTTGAATGACATTCCATAGATCTTGTCTAACAGAGTAGTAATACTAGCACCATCGATCGCTAAATCTCGATTCAAAATATTTCGAGCTGTTGCTAAAGCTTGCGCTCCCACATCATCGGTTGTGTGGAATATCAACTTATCTATCTGTGCCAACCGTGCTGCTAAGAGCTGTAACAGAGCCATTAAGACTCGATTGCCGCCATAAGCACCACAGCCCCAAAAACCAGTATGAATAATGACAATTGGGGCGGTTATTTGTAACTGAGATTCGACTTTTGCTGCTGAAAATCCAGTAAATGCCGTGGCAAGGATATATTCAATGATTTCATATTCATAAAAGTTATAACCGCCAGCAGGAGCTTCCATGGCAATAATATTAGTAAATGTAGGCGGATTTAATGGTTGCGTTGCTAATGTAATTGCTTCCGTTGTAGCTTTGGCAAAGTTATTACCATACAATCCGAGCGGTCTTTCTAGTGCTGGATCTGGGTTGGTCGCAATCTCACATCTTCTTTCGACATTCCGAATTAAGATCGGTGTCGGTTCGCCATTTTCGACTGTAAATGGTGCAATCTTCAAACTTAGCAATGCTTCTCGGAGCGAAGCCAGTGCGGGATGTTCGGCAACTTGCATTTCATCTTGAGCAAATACCCGCTCTCCATAGGCACAGAAAAGATCTGAGTGGGCAAAATTAAGATACCATTCAACTCGCTGACTGTTGCGATCGCATTCTGGATATTCAAAGTAACCTGTTTGCTCTTCAATCTCTGTCCGATCGGTTAGACTGGGATAAATTAGTGGTACCGTCCTCCATCGGGAAAATACTAATTCACCACTGTAGATAGAGTCAGGCGGACAAGCAATTTGGTAGACAACCTTTTTATTAGCATTCCGCAGCTTTGGGGGATGAGACTCAATGATATTTTGGGCATTGAAGGTATGACGACAAATTAAATGTTCTGAAAAATCGTTCATTGTATCGCTCCTAAATCGATCGCATCTTCACCGACAACTACTCAAATTGCCACTATGAAACAGCTTATTTTAACACTGACCCTAATTATATTATCGCCAATCTTTGCGCTACCGACGATCGCTAACCCCACTAGCTCGGAGCGAGCTGCTGCCGATAAATATGAATATCAATATGCCGATGGTGCTGGGAATTCATATATAATCGATCGGCAGTCGATCGATTATCGCCCCATTACTAGAGCGGAAAGTTCCAGCGGGATGTACGATGGCGGGACACCCCGCAAAGTTAAAATCGACGCGCGACAATACCAAGAGATAGCTGATAAACTCGATCGAGTCCTCGATATCAAATCGATCGATACTAATAATGGTAATCTTGGTCGAGCCAAAGGTACCGGACTAATCCTGAAACCAGATAAAAATCGTCAAATTCAGCGTCGAGTCATCGCCTCAAATAGTCAAGAACGTCGCGAAATCGAAGCCTTACTCGATCGACTCATCGGGGGTAAAAATAGTTCGATCCTTAACACCGGTAAAATTATTTATTATGACTAAGCTCAATTTATGGCATTAAAAATAGGCTTTCAGGCTTTTCTAGTGTTATAGATGTTTGCGCCTACCTACTTATTTCTTGAGTGGGAAGGGAGTAGATCCTCATCAGATTGGGATCGAGTGGGAATTTAGGTAGATCGAGCTACCAGCAATGATTTACGCGCTTGTGCTAATTGTCCCAATGGTGACTGCGGTATATCCTTATACAGTTAATTTATGTGAAAAAAGTTAATTGATAGAAGGTACCGAATAGTTGTCTAGTCTGGTGTGATGATATGGAACTAAGCAGTTACCAGCCTGGTAAATTTTATGATGAATTATTTTTACCTGATGGTAGTCCCCGATCGATTGCTGCACCGCTGATTGAGAAAATCGATAGTCTGTCATTGAGCGAGTTACAGCAGTATCAACAGTTAGCGCAGAGTACTTTGTTGAGGATTGGTGCAACTTTCAACGTGTATAGCGACGATCTCGGTACTGAAAAAATTCTGCCGTTTGATATCATTCCGCGCACGATTTGCGATCGCGAATGGACGCAGTTAGAGCGAGGTTTAAAGCAACGTACCCA
>NZ_JANPLS010000238.1:0-3519 GCF_031422475.1 Chamaesiphon sp. VAR_48_metabat_403 | reverse complement strand
GCTAATTCAGTTTCGATTTGACAAACTGGGCAAGCATCAATTTGCATCGACTGACTACATCGTAAGCAAGTAAAATAATGTTGATGGTTTTCGACTAAACTGTATAGTAATTCACCCTCGATCGAAGTCCGACTTTTTATCAATCCTTGCAGTCGCAATACTTCTAGTCCGCGATAGACAGTTGCTAAACCCAAAGTTTTGTGGCTGGTTCGCAATTGGACATATAGATCTTGGGTAGAAATTTCACCATCAATTGTTTTGAGTTTTTTTAAAATGCGTTCTTGGTGCGGAGTTAATCGTGCGATTAAACCAGTGTTACTCATATTTTCAGTTTTAGATAAAATCACGATCTCGTCTAACTATACAACAATAGTTATTCTCACGATAACACTAACTTAAAATTTAAACTATTAGTAATATCTCTGACGAATGAAAGCTAAATGTCCCACACGAGATCGTCATTACGGAAATGGCTCTAGCTCAAAAAATTACCTTAGTCCATCAATAGTAATCGATCGTGGCAAATATCTTCTTAACGTCGATGCTCGAACTAGATTTACCACGATCTACTCGATTGTTGTTAAAATTAATGATAATAAATTGCAATAATAGCTAAGACTGACGATTACCTTCTGCTTTTGGCGTTAGCCTGCCGTAGGCACAGGCAGACGCTAAAGCGAATGGTAGCGGATTCACTCCTCACTCAAACAGGCATAATGACCAACACACACTATTTCCCACGGCGATCTTATCTCGATTTGCTTCGTACCGATACGTGGCGAATCGATTCTGGCATAATTAGAGCGATTACCTGGATAGAAGATGGTTCACCAACTACTTTGGGATTTTGGGGGGCAGGGGAGATAGTCGGAAATGCTCTATTGGGATCGAATAATTATCAGTTAGAATGTTTGACTCCAGTGACAGCAGCACCATTACTCGCCGCAAACTGTGAGAATGTGGGAACGCTCTCGCATATTCAGCGACTCCAAGAATTACTAATTATTCGTAGTTGTAAGCGAATTGAGGATCGGCTATTAAAACTATTGATTTGGCTGGGTAGGCGGTTTGGTAGTAATGAAGACACTGGAATCATCTTCGACATCTTCTTGACTCACCAAGATCTAGCAGACGCACTGAGTACCACGCGAGTGACGATTACCCGCAGTCTGAAGGATTTAGAACGGCAAGGCACGATTCTTCATTTATCTAACCGTCGGCTGTTTATCGTTCGCGGAGCGTCTCCCGTGGAGAATCAATCTGCCTACTCATCAAGCGATCCTGCTTTCCAGAAACCAGTCAACAATCTCGCTACCCTCGTACTTCCGGTTGGGGTAGCCACTCCCCTGTGGAATCGCCCGCTCAGTGTTAGCTACCGTTAGTAGTTAGCCCGAACTAACATTATTGGCTACCTTTACTGGTGGCGATAAAAATCCTGCTCATGACGACGAGTTTAAATCAAGAATGATAATCATTATTGAAGCTGTCAAATTTAGTATATTATTGACAGGAGACGCAACAGACAGGGACAGCACCTACAAAATGATGTGTCAATTCAAACCATCTACCCACTAGGCGCAAAATATGACAACTAATTCATTGCTCAATGATGCAATTTACATTGCCAAAAATCCAGTAGTAGCAAAGGCTGTCACCGATGGTAAGTATGCGTCGGGGGCTGAGGAGTATTCCCAAGTTGGACAGTTTCAAGAACGCAGCGGTGTCATCTTTGAGGGTACAAGCGGTAACGATCTCGTTCAAGCTTCAGGGCAGAAATCATCGGTAATCGGAGTCAAAGTTGAGAGTGCGGAAGTCGGTTCGCGCTTGATTAATGCCAAAACTGGATCGTTAGGTGTCGGTGAAGTCGATACTTTATTCGGTTCGCCAGGGCGGAATGTTTTTTATTTAGGCGACAATGCAAAGGAAAACCCGTCGGACTTTTATCTAGGGAATGGCGATAAAGATTACGGATTAATTCGTAACTTCGATCCGACTAGTGAAGATGCAGTTTATTTAGCTGGGAAGCCTGAAGATTATACTTTTAAAACCATTAATGGTAGCGTCAACATTTCCAAGGGTGGCGATTTGATTGGGATTGTGGAAGGTGTACCAAAATTAATTGCTGATGGCTTATTTACTGAGAAGGGAGCGTCGCTATTTGCACCTCAAAATTCTTACTGGGCTAGTCGCACACAGCCTTACTTTAATGAACCTGCATACTTGGCTGCAAATCCAGATGTAAAAGGATTAATTGAAGCGAAGACATATACCTCCGGTTGGGATCATTGTAGTAAGGTGGGTATTGATGAAGGACGACAAACTTTCTTCAATGGTAAAATCGGTAATGATAGCTTCTTTTATCCTTTAGGTAATGCTACCGTAGTTAGTTTTCCAATTACTAAGTACGCTCCAATAACAAAAGCGATCGAAACTGCTACAACCGGAACGGGAGAACGCGATCACTATCACGGATTGACACATTCGATCGGATGAGCAGCTAAAACATCGTACAGTAACGGATGATTTCGAGCATCCAATTGACTACCAGTCGCAACCCAAATTCGGTCGATATTCTGATGATGAATGCACTCATGGACGGCTGAATTATCGCAATGTATCTGCCAGCCCTTATCGCTCCATTCAGCTCTAGATACCCCACACTGCTCATAGAATTCAATCTTCCCCTCTCGTTCTAGTTTCCGCAATTGAGACAGTACCATTGGAGTCATTGAGCCGCCATTGCGTGCTTGTTGAATCATCTGCCAGCGAGTATGTAAATCTGGTTCCGCCCAGAAACCTTTGAGATATTTCGGCCCGATCCAACCAGGATCGGCATCGAATAGTTTGTCATAAACATTGCGGCGAGACATTAATAGCACCTGTGCGCCGCGTTCGACTGCCCCTAACGCTAGATGTCCGCTGGTTAGACCTCCACCGACGATTAGGATTCGTTCGCCCTGTAAATGCAATCCTCGCAGGTCTACCTGATGGGAATGCAAGAGCCGATCCTGGGGATAATTTGTCGGAATTTGCCCCACCCAGTCAGGGAGATTCGGCACGGCTCCACCATTGGCAATTACCACTCGACGGGCGATAATAGTTTGCCCGTTAGATAGGTGTAGACAGAAGCGAGAACGACCGCGATCGCAGATTGGTTCGACTCGAACAACTTGAGCCGGATAAACACAATCTTCCAATTGCCACCGCCGGACGGTTTCCTGGCAGAAATCCCGAAATAGTTGAGTTCCTGGCAAGTCGTAGGGGGCGACTAATTCATTTGGACGGGGAGCGGCAAAAGTCCGCAGCGCATGAGGATTGGGATCGGGCTGATGAACGGCTGGCGATCGTAAGTGCGGAATCTCGAAGGCGGCAAACTGATGATGCCATTGATTCATCCAGGTACCACTAGGATCGAAGACAAGAAACCGTCCAAGCATGGATTTCTTTTTCTGTAATAGATGCGTCACCAGCGTCAGCGCATGAGGGCCAGCCCCAACAATTGCCAGATCGATGAATTCG
>NZ_JANPLS010000237.1:0-9896 GCF_031422475.1 Chamaesiphon sp. VAR_48_metabat_403 | reverse complement strand
CTATCCCACGTTAAGGGGGTTGAGGGTGATGCTTATCCGATTACGCCGTTTGCGGTACGTACTAAGGATGGAGTAGAGCGATCCGATTTGCTCATCCATCTCGACGCTAATGTCCCCGGTTCGATGGGTTGCATCGTGATGGATGAAGATGAGTATGCGGATTTTTGCAAGACGTTTGCGAGCGTTCTCGTCGGGCATGAAAAAATCAAGCTCTGGGTTCAGTACGATTTCTAAGTAGGGGATTCTACTTTATCCTGTGCCTTACATTTTGGAAATACTTTGCCACCAAATCTCTAGGCGGTTAAATCAACCAAGTTGCTAGTTAGAAAAATGCCGACGATTGAAATCGTGGCTAGTGTTGCAAAGTCCGCCTACGCGGACTAATATGTCAGTCCGCAGGCGGACTTTGCATCATGAGGAGTGGTTTTAACCACTTTTAGTATCGGTAGTAGCTTGGGTTAAATACTCAAAGCAGCCTTAATTTTAGCCAAGGCGGAAGCCTCCGTAGGACTAATTTTAGGATCTCCAGAACCAAACAAGCCACTCCCCGCCGCACTCGCAACGGCTTCGGCGCAAGCGTAGATAAACTGTTTGTATTCGGTAATCTCCGCTGGCGTTGCCTTAGTGCCGATAGCAGCTACGGCAAAATCGACAGATGCGATCGCTTTGGTCACAAATGCGCCAGATTGGATATCTTCGGCTTTAACATCTGGTTTCTTACGCTGGATCTTACCGCTGGAGAGGATTTCTTCAGAAAAAGCGGCTTGAACGATCGAATTACTAGGATATTTTTTCCCCGCACCGACGATTTCTTTAGTTAAGGCAACAGCTTCAATTGCCGTGGAGATAATCCCCATATCTGCCATTGCGACTGCCATACCGATTGTCATTGGTGCGTCAGCGATCGCGTTTAGTTCTTCGGGAGTGTATGTCATAAAACTACTCAATCTGATAGGACTGGTTGTATTCTAGCAGTTTCAAGTTATTTACATCGATCGGTTCTATTCCCTATTTCCTATTCATTGCGTCCCGATCTCAAGATGCGAGAAAGCCGATCGAGATCGTCGCATAATTGGGATAATAGTATAAATTACCCATTTTCCCTCTGATATGGCAATCATCTCTTCCAAACAGCCAGCCGCCGATGCCGAACAGCCGCCAAAAGAGAAGAAGAAAAAAAGTCCCAAAAGTGTTCCCCAGCCAGCACACCCCACGCAGTTAGCATCCGTCGTCGAGCCGGAAATATTACAAGCCGAGACTAATAACCCAGAAGAAAAGATTCAGGAAGAAAGCCTCAGACCGAGCAGTCTCCAAGAATATATCGGACAAAAGGATCTCAAAGGCGTACTCGATATCGCCATTCAAGCTGCCAAAGTCCGGCAAGAATCGCTCGATCATTTGCTCTTATATGGGCCGCCAGGATTGGGAAAAACGACCTTGGCTCTAATTTTAGCTACAGAAATGGGAGTCAATTGTAAAATTACCGCAGCTCCCGCGCTCCAAGGCCCTCGCGATATTTTGGGGATTTTGATGAGATTGCAGCCAGGAGATATTTTATTTATCGATGAAATTCATCGACTACCGCGCATTACCGAAGAAATTCTCTATCCCGCGATGGAAGATTTTCGGTTAGATATTACTCAGGGGAAAGAGGCAACAGCCAAAATTCGGAGTATTCCGCTGCCGAAATTTACGCTGGTGGGGGCTACAACCAAGGTAGGATCGCTGACATCGCCATTACGCGATCGATTTGGACTGGTTCAGAAGTTACGCTTTTATGAGGTGGATGAATTGACGCTCATCGTCAGCCGGACGGCAGAGATTTTGCATACAGCCATTACGCCAGAGGGTGCGGCAGAAATCGCCAGACGCGCGCGGGGAACGCCACGGATTGCCAATCGGTTGCTCAAACGAGTGCGCGATTACGCTCAGGTTAAAGGCTGCGATCTCATCGATGCCGAAATTGCTAGTACCGCGATGGAGATTTATAATGTAGACCCATTGGGCTTAGATTGGGTCGATCGATTGTTACTAACGACGATGGCGGAACAGTTTAATGGTGGGCCAGTCGGATTGGAAGCTCTAGCCGCATCTACAGGCGAAGATCGACAAACGATCGAATCTGTATATGAGCCGTATCTACTTCAAATTGGCTATCTCCACCGCACCCCACGCGGACGGGTAGTAACGGCGGCGGCGCGCAAGCATTTGGGCTTAAAAGAGGCAAATGATAGTGGCGAACAGCTATCTTTACTCGAAAAAGGGTAAAAGGTAAAGGTTGCAGTTTTTATAAATCCCAAGGGTTGAAAATCTCAATCTGACAATCTACAAAGTCATCGACATTCCGAGTGGCAATTAGCGCGTTATTCGCTAGACAAATAGCAGCAATTTGAGCATCAGCTTGAGCAATCGGCTTACCAATTTTCTTGCGGTTTGCAGCAATCTCGGCAAAACAGATAGCTGCTGTTTGTTCAAACGAAATAATCTGGCTCGAAAAGTCTTCAACAAACATCCTTTGGGCAGCTTCTCTTAGAGCTTGGCTGCGTTTACCATCTGGTAAAATTGCTATGCCATAGAGAATTTCCGCTTGGGTAATACTGGTTGTAAATAAGTTCTCTCTAGGCTGTGCAGCAACCCAATTTTTAACTTTTGTCAAGCCTTGTGGCTTCATGAGTTCGGATAATACATTAGTATCGAGAACAATTTTCATACTTAGGTTGCATCAAAGTTGGGGATTGTTCTCATAGGTTCTCTGGTAATCTTAGGTAGTTCAAAACGATCGAGATGTGCAAAACGGCGATCTATCGCTGCGGCGAGATTAAGTTTAGTTGTTGTTTCAGGAACTAATACGCTGTGAAGAATGGACTCGATCTCTGCTTCGATTGAATGTCCATGTTCAGCGGCACGTTGTTCTAAACGGATAATTAGATCTGGTTCTAGCTGATGAATTGTAATATTAGACATGGCACATTGATATAAACTTTACTGTTAACTGTCGATCGATCGAGCTGGCAAATTTTGAATCTGAGTGGCAAACCACAGAGCAGCATTACCATTCTCATTATCCATCTGTTCTAAAGTTTGTTCTAATAATTCGATCGGCAATCCGGTTAATGCCACCGATTCGCTACATTGTTCGTACTTCCCATCAATTAATCTAAATGCTAAAACTTGTTTACCTTTAACATCGATTACCCAATATTCAGGAATACCTAAAGCCAGATATAATTGTTTCTTTTCATCTAAATCGATCGCTAAAGTAGTATCGGAAATCTCCGCCACTAGATCGGGTACGCGCCACAGATCTAAGTTAACTCGGCGCGGTTCTCCTGGTTTCCATTTTGGAGAGTTACCACCAACATACAGCACTTTATCGGGTGCGGCACTCTGAGTCTGGGGTTTCTCCATTACGCAACCACCCAACAGATCGAATTTCACATCAGCTTGCCTATAAAACCAGACAAATAATATCAATGAGAATAGTTCGTTAAATCGCGAGTGGTTGATGCCTTCGTCGCCCATATCGATCCAAATTGTGTCTAAATTAAAAAAAACACGCTCCTGTTGGTCGAGATTTTCCACGCGTTCTATATACTCATTCCAAGTGGCATTACGCCACGAACTTATTCTAGCTGGAAGATCGATGATAAGGGCAGTATTCATAGGATATAACCTCTGATGATGCGATTGGCTAGAAACCCAACTTATTCAAGACAGTCGGGTTTCTGTTTTAAGTTGATACAGTCTGCGGAGTTGTTTTGCGATTGCGTACTTCTAGCCAAATCAATAAGGCATTGATATCGGCAGGATTTACACCGCCGATGCGGGTGGCTTGTCCGATGGTGGCGGGTTGGATTTGGGCTAATTTTTCGCGCGATTCTTTTGAGAGAGTTCCGATCTCATGATAATCGATATTACTGGGGAGTTTGCGATTAGATTGTTTGCTCACTTGGTCGATTTGATGTTGTTGACGACTCAAATATCCTGCATATTTAATCTCAATTTCGGCACCTTCGCGTTCGGCAATTTCGAGAGCGTTATTACCCAATTCAAATTCAATTAAATGCGGGTAATGGAAGCCCGGACGACGCAAGAGTTCGGCGAGGGTAATGGAGCCTTTGATAATCTCTCCTGTGGCTGCTGTAATCGCTTTCCCTGTGGGTTCGAGTTCTTTGACTCTAGTGCGTTCGAGGCGGTCTTTTTCGGCAACAATTTGGGCTTGTTTGCTAGTAAATAAGGCCCAACGTCTGTCATCGATCGTGCCAATTTCTCGACCTAATGGAGTTAGTCTTTGGTCGGCATTATCCGATCGCAATAATAGCCGATATTCCGATCTACTGGTTAGCATTCGATAGGGTTCGCGCAGATCTTTGGTACACAAATCGTCGATTAATGTGCCCAAATAACTGTGTTCGCGGGGAAATACAATCATCTCTTGATGGTTGACAAATCGCGCGGCATTTACCCCGGCGACAAATCCTTGTCCGGCGGCTTCTTCGTAGCCAGTGGTACCATTTACCTGTCCCGCACAAAATAGCCCTTCGATTTTTTTGGTCATCAGGGTGGGATAGCATTGAGTCGCGGGGATGTAGTCATAATCGACTGCATAAGCCGGACGCAACATCACGCACGATTCCATCCCTGGGAGCGTCCGCAGCATTTCGACTTGGAGACTTTCGGGTAAGCCTGTTGAAAATCCTTGAATATACAATTCTGGAATATCGCGTCCTTCGGGTTCGATAAAAATCTGGTGACTTTCTTTATCGGCAAAGCGGACAATTTTATCTTCGATACTCGGACAATATCTCGGCCCTTTAGAATCTACCCAGCCGCCATATACGGGCGACAGGTGCAGATTATCGCGAATTAACTGATGTGTTGCCGCAGTCGTGCGCGTGAGATGACAAGGAATCTGTTCTTTCTCTACCCACACTTCTGGGTCGAAACTAAACCAGCGCACGCGGTTATCGCCCGGTTGTGGTTCCATTTTAGTATAGTCTACCGATCGCTTGTCTACTCGTGCGGGGGTGCCAGTTTTGAGCCTGCCAGTTTCAAAACCCAGACGGTGCAGGGTTTCTGTTAATCCAGTGGCAGCAAATTCGCCCGCGCGTCCGGCGGACATCGATTTATTGCCTACCCAAATCGTCCCACCCAAAAACGTCCCGGTAGTCAAAATTACCGCCTGACATTCAAACGCGACCCCAAAATAAGTCTCAACGCCAATTACCTTATTATTTGCATCCAAAACCAAATCTGTGACCATTCCTTCCCGAATGGTAAGATTATCCTGATTTTCGACAATATTTTTCATTACTGCTGCATATTCACGCTTGTCGGTTTGTGCGCGTAATGCCCACACAGCAGGCCCTTTCGAGTCATTCAAGACCCGTTTCTGTAAATAGGTACGATCGGCCATTTTGCCAATTTCACCGCCCAGCGCGTCGATTTCGTGGGTGAGCTGAGACTTCGCTGGGCCGCCGACGGCTGGGTTGCAGGGTTGCCAGCCGATTTTATCGAGGTTGAGGGTGAGTAATAGGGTGCGACAACCTAATCGTGCGGCTGCTAGTGCGGCTTCACAGCCTGCATGTCCGGCACCGACAACAATAAGATCGAAGGCATCTTGGAATTTAACGTCAGGATTCATAATTGATGGGGGAGGAGCTTAATTTTGAACTTTTCCGCCCTGAGATAATTAGGTACGATCGAGTATATTCCTATTATATTCTGCCGATCGGGTCGAATTTGGCGCGATCGCTAAAAATAGGGGCAATGTCTTGTCGGTTTTTTTATTCGGAGGGAACCTCCGAATAAAACCGCCGCTTCATCAATTACCCCTACTCTAAATTATGGCGATATCGATATTGTGGTTAGACGTTGGCGTAAATTCTACCGTCAGGCATCTTCGCACCAGTCAGAATCGTGCCCACCATGCTCGCACTGCTCATTTCAGCGCGCATTAAATTAGCATTCGTCAGATTGGCATCTTCTAAATCGGTTTTGGCTAAATGTGCCTCGATTAATTCCACATTTACCATCGTCGAATAACACAAAATCGTCCGAGTCAGATCTGCATGGTGCATTCGCGCATCTGTAAGATCTGCATAACTGAGATTGGTATTTGCCAGCTTGATCTTAGACATAATCGCCCGACTGAGATTGGCACCTGTCATTTCACAGGCTGTCATAATTGCCCGTTCGAGCTTGGCGAGCGAAAGATCGGCATGGGGCAGATTTGCCTCGTGCAGATTGGCTTCGGTGAGAATGGCATTAGTTAATTTCGCACCCGTCAGATTTGCGCCAGAAAGATCCGTCCCTTTAAGGTTGGCTTCAGTGAGATTGGCGTAACTGAGATCGACTTTCGATAAATTGGCTCCAGCCATGTTAGCGTTGCGAAGATCGGCTCGACAGAGTTTGGCACTGCGGAGATTGGTATTGTAGCTGCGCTTTTCTTCGCGAAAATTAGCCGCCCGCAAGCACGCACCGCTGAGATTGGCACCACTGAGATTGACATTTCGCAAGTCAGCATCCATCAAATTGGCATCGATGAGATTTACCCATGTCATATCTGCACCGCGAAAATCGACATATTGGAGGCTAGCTCCATGTAAATCGGCATCGCGGAGATTGGCACCTTGGAGATCGGCTCTAATTAGTGTCGCACCAGCTAGCTTGCAGTTAGAAAGGTTAGTTTTGAGAAACTGCGCGCGATTGAGATAGGCAAAAGTGAGATTACTTTTACGCAAATCTGCTTGGTTGAGGACAATATCGATTAAATCTTGAGAAACTAAACTAAAGCCGCTCAGATCGACTGAGGTAAAATCCCGCTCGCCACCACGATATCGCCACAATAGTTCTTCCGCTTCCATAGCTTGGATAGTATCTTGAGTTGATGATGTCTTATCTAGTGTTCCCCAGATTGTTGTGGTTGTTACTGCTCGGTTGTGTCAATCTTGTCGAAAATCTGTCACCATTTTGGTACTACAGACAAGGATGTGCGGGTAGCAACGCGATTAAATTTTTAAAAACCAACTGCGACGATACATTAAATAAGCAACACCCAACCATAGTAAGACAGTCGCGATCGCAAACAGTACGCTACTATTGAGATCTCCCGCCCAACCGAATAAGCTACTATTCAACCATTGATAGATCGATTTAGCTTCCTTGCCGCTGCCAATTTGGTTAACCATAATTAACTTGATTAAGACAATCGAAGCCACATAAATAAAGATGGCATTCAAACCCAAAATCTCGAATGACTCGAACCATTTTTTGTGTTTACGCACATCTACTAGCTCGTAACAGGCAGCCAAAGAAATTAGCCCCGCACCTGTGGTAAATAGCACGAACGAACTCGTCCACAGCTTTTTATTAATCGGGAAAATGCCATTCCATAATAAGCCAATTACTACCGCCGCCAATCCAAACATCAACAGATTAGTACTCGTCCGAGAATTGACCGATTGAACTTTCAACCAGGTACCAGTTAAGTAACCCAATAAGATACTCGATATTGCAGGCAAAGTCCCGAATAAGCCTTCTGGATCGCTCTTGTATTCAGAACCTTTGTGTAAATGTGCTGGGGTAATAATTAATCGATCGATATAAGCCCCAAAATTACCTGCTTTACTAAATATACCATCGCTATTATCTAAAGCTGGGACGAATGATAGGATCAGCCAGTACCCAACTATAATTCCGATCGATAAGATCCAGATCTTTTTTTTCGGAAGTAATAAGACCGCGATCGAAGCACAGAAAAATCCGATCCCAATCCGTTGTAAAACGCCCATAATTCGCAACTTATCGAGGTTGGCGAATAGTTTTGGATCGGTTAAGTTATAGTTCCAGACTAGATTATTCAACAATAAGCCTAGCCCAAACAAAATCAGGCTGCGTCGTGCGATTTGCCAATAAACTTGCTTGGTTATCGGGGCATTACCGCTGGTATACTTAGCTAAAGAAAATGCCATCGATACGCCAATAATATACAAGAAAAATGGGAAAACTAAATCGGCGATCGTCCAGCCATGCCACGGCGCATGTTCGAGCCATACATATTTTTTACCGTCATCAGGTAGGCTTGCCATATTTACTAAAATCATGGTCGCCATTGTGATGCCACGAAAGACATCCAAAGAGGTTAAACGCATAGTAAGCGGGGAGAAGGGAGCGGGGAGCGGGGAAGGAATGAAAAGTCTTATTGGCTTCGATCTTAGCTCTGAATCCCCCTGTCTTGTCGTTTTTTTATTCGGGGGTTACCCCCGAATAAAAACGCCGCTAAATCCCCCTTTTCAAGGGGGACTTCCGGATCTGGTTCCCCCCTTGAAAAGGGGGGCTAGGGGGGATTTCTGAGGTTTACGCTTAACAAACTAGACTTTTCAGATACCTTCTGAGGGAGAAAAAATTATTTAGAGTAAATTTACCAGATAATAATCAGATTTGTAAATTTAATTGAAAGATCGCTCAATTTAAGATTTTGAAGTTGTAAGCGATCGCGCAATTCTAAAATTCTATTCCAGGTTGGGCTTTAACACCTTGTTCGCGGAAAGGATGCTTGATTAGCGTCATTTCCGTAACTAAATCGGCAACATCGATCAAGCTTTGGGGCGCGCCTCTACCAGTCAGAATCACATGCGATAGTTCGGGTTTTTGAGCCAAACCTGCGATTACTGTTTCTGGACTGAGATAGCCTAATTTAAGTGCGATATTAATTTCGTCGAGTAATACTAATTGATAATTCGGATCGACGATATATTCGAGAGCCTGCGCCCAAGCACGCTCGGCGGTAGCAATATCCCGATCGCGATCTTGAGTATCCCAGGTGAAACCTTCACCCATTGCCTGAAATACTAGCTGGTCTCCAAACCGCTCTAGCATCGCCTTCTCGGCGGGTTCCCACGCCCCTTTGATAAATTGGACGATCGCGACGCGATAGCCGTGTCCGAGCGATCTGAGTACCATTCCCAGCGCGGCGGTAGTTTTGCCTTTACCCGTGCCAGTATTGACAATTATCAACCCTTTTGCCGCGATCGATTTCTCAATCCGCTCGGCTTGTACCTGCTGGCGACGCTGCATTTTTTGTTGATATTGTGCGTCAGTTAGATTCGATTCTGTCATTGAGAAACCAGTGGATAGTGGATAGTGGATAGTGGATCGCAAAAAATGCGTGTTTAGACTTCGATCTATGTAAGCACATTTTCAAGATAGCGAATCGAAAAATCGAGCATTGAAGTGTATAATTACTGTTGCGTTTGGTATTTAGATATTATCAAGTTGTCAGCAATCAGTCTGCTCGATTGAAAAGCGGTCTCTTTTTTATATAATATTACCAAATTGGATGGATAAGATTGTTAATAAAACTATCCACTATTCACTATCCATTATTCACTATTCACTATCCCCTATCCCCTAATTTACCTTGCCATCCGGACGAACACACGATCGAGTGACTCTGTGGAGTTTACCTATTATCGCGGGAAGTACACTGTTAATTACTTCCCGTGCAGATTTGGCATTTTGGGTTTCAGGAGGATTTTTAGCAAGCGGGTTGATTTTTGGGCCAGATTTAGATTTATATTCTATTCATTACAAACGATGGGGGAAATTGCGCTGGTTGTGGCAACCTTATCAACAAGCTCTCAAACATCGATCGATCTGGTCGCATGGGCCGATTGTTGGGACGCTCGGACGGATTATTTATTTGAGTTTGTGGGTGGGATTATTCGGTTTGTTTTGGTTGGGAATCTCTCAATTCATCGGTATTAAGACATATACCGGACAACAGCTATTAGCTATTCTCCAACAGTCGATCTCTAAAAATTCTTTAGTATATATTGCTGTATTCTGTGGTCTAGAATTGGGTGCGATGAGTCACTACACAAGCGATTGGTTGG
>NZ_JANPLS010000236.1:0-6765 GCF_031422475.1 Chamaesiphon sp. VAR_48_metabat_403 | reverse complement strand
AGCCGTCACAACGATCGCCCCCATTCCCAGTAGCAGCGGCACTTTGGGCAGCCGTCTCCATGTTTTGGCTAATTTGTCCTTGTGATAGCCAGCCGCAACACCATGCACGTAGAGGATCTGCCACGTACTAAACACAAAATACGGATGAGCGCGATCGAGTGGTTGCAAACTAAATGAATAGGGATGCACTTGTTGAATCCACCATAATGTCCAAGAAGCGGTTAATAGTGGTAATAAAAGTCCCCGCCGCAACAACCAAAATATGGCGGGAGAAGCCAATAAACACAACACATATAGTTGTAAGATATCAACGATCGGCGGAGCCAGATGGAGCGTCCCAGCCGCGAGCAAAATTTGCCACCATTCTCCAGGCGCGCGATCGAAACTCGGTCGAGTCATCCCTGGTGCAAGAATACTCAAAAGTCCCAAGCCTGCGATGAGGATAAAGCTAGTAAAATACAGCACCTTCGCTCGTTCTAATAGCTTCTGCATCGCAGAGTTCAAGCCAATCTTATCAATTCGTTGCAAGGTCACAAATCCTAAAACAAAGCCAGATAAAAACACAAATCCTTCTGCCGAACTCGCATAGATATGTCCTTGGGTAATATTATTAAAATACGATCGACATTCTAAATGATTGACTACCATCGACACGATCGCCACACCGCGCAGAAAATCGATGCGGAGATCGCGTTTTCCATAAAATTCTGGATCGTATTGCCATAACTTCCGACGTTGAGCAGGTACTAAAGTTAGCTCTGGAGATGCAACTGGAGCGATAATCGACATAATCTCTACAACTTAATTTGACTAAAATTTCACCCGAACTTGACCGAGAATAGATTGGCTATTTGCATTGCTAGTAATCGGTACGGTACTTTTGACATTACTAAAGCTATAACCGAGATCTGCTTCAAGATTGGGTGATATCTTCGCCGTACACTTAGTTTGATAACCACCAGCATCAGAGCTGGTAGAATTAACATTCTGCCCGCCTAAACTAGCCGATAGCCGACAATTGAGTACATCTCGAATTACACTACCTTCCCAGGCAATTTCGCCTGTATAAACTAGAAAATCTGGAGGAGCAAAATAACCTTTGTCGGTCGGATTTTTATAATTCCAGGTAAACAAATTACCAGCTACCGAAAACTCACCAAACTTGCGTTCGAGGCGGCTAAATGATTGCTGTTCCTGATTGCTGTCGCTATAACTGCCCAAATGCAGGGATGAAAATAATGATGTATCTTTATCTATTTGCCAAAATACTGATGGCCCATAGCGCAGGGCAGAGATTTGATTTTCGATCGTTTTGGCATTAAATTTATAAGCCCCCTGCTGTAGATCGGCAGATACCGTTAAACCAGTCGTCAGGGGATAGTCTACTTTGAGGTTAAAATTGGGAGTCGTAGATCCGCTCGATATATCGACACCCACTCCCGGACGAACTTTAAGCGAGTTAATTTTGGTTTCCCAATCAATCCCCAGGGGGATATTGGTAACAGTTTTTGTATCTGGCTGTTCGTAAGTATTGTAACCAGTTGTGAATAAGACTCGATCGCCATTATTGAGCCGCAATATTGCTGTTGATTCGATAATCCGGTTCACCTGACCGGAATTATTCCAATCATTATGAATATTGGGTTGGATGCCTTCTAAGACAGCAAAAGGTGCCCCAGTACTAGCAGACTTTGTAAGTTTGCTTTCTACCGCGCTCGAATTAGACCCAGGCAAAGGGACTACTCGCTCTGGCGGTGATGCTGGGGGGATATATTCTTTTGGTGGCGATAATTTCAGATCGGGATTAAAGTTATCCGCACCAGCTATCAGTTGTGGTGTCAGCCCGATTGGCTGTAGGGATAACGAAACCTTGCCCGATCTAATGTGCTTGGGATCGATCGCGGCTGTTGATGTCGCCGTTTTGAGGAGGAGATATGCAAAAATACTTCCCGCAGTGAATATTTGTTGCCAAGATGGGAATCGGCGGAGAACGGTTTGAAATTTCATCTTTTGCATCTGAATTATATATTCAATCCCAACTAAATGAGAATTCAACTTCACTTAGAAGTTGCAACTGACTATATTTAAGATGCCCTCAAAACTTACTCTAATTGGCACATCGGCATCAAAATATTAAGGCTAAACTCAGCGATTCTGTCGCAACATCCTTAACCTGCGGTGCCCCTAATTCGACGCTAGTAGGCATCCCAGCAGCGGTATTCAAGCAGTGGTGGTATAACTTACCCAGCCGCGTTGTGGTGTGAGTACTAGAAAACATATTGTCTGCCAGTCAGTCTTTGGGACTGATACCGTCACTTGGAACGGTCGAGCAGACGAGCGCGATCGTTCCTGAAGACCCGACCGATTGGGAAAATTCCCTGAGCGATTTAGTTGCCACGGGGATGAGTTCGCAAGAGATCGCCACGCGGCTAAATCTGTTGGGATTTACCAATGCTAGAGGTGGGAAAGTTTCGCGCCAATCGATCGAGAGTTGTTTAAATCGCCGCCCCGATCTCAAAACCATCTACGATAACGCCCAAAACAATAAGTTAGCTCATAGCGAGGGAGTAGGCGAATAATGACGGAGATAGTTTTTAAAGAAAGCAATGGTAATGTATTGAAATGACTAGATCGCCGCTAGGCGGCGCACAAGCTTCGAGATTTAAGAACTACAGTGGGCAAAGAGATGGAGATGAATTGGAAGCCACTGATGTCAAAGGCTGAAGCGGAGGAATATACTAGAGATAGCTACTATGCAAACCGTGACTTCTACCACGGTACGAACCAATCTGCTGCTGACAACATCACTAGTGAAGGCGCGAGAATAGAGTCGGAATCGGTCAATACTTACGGCGAGGGCTTTTACCTTGCTTTTGCCAAAAAGACAGCCGAAGATTACGCGAGATTAACCAATAGCCCATCGGTACTAACAGCTAGAGTTAATGTCAGAAATCCCCGAAAGTTTCGAGATAGCATCGATTTTGAAGGCTTTCTGCTAGAAAACAACATTTCTGCCGATGATTTACAGTCTAAGGCAGCTTCCAAACTCCTTATTTCTCAAGGATTCGACGCTGTGGAGATAGGTGGGGACAGGATCTTAGTCATTATTTTCAATCGAACTCAAGTCGCGATATTTCAATCGGAGCAAGTATGAAAACTACCACTAAAATCGGTTGCCCAATTTGCAAGTATTTTCAGTTTGATGGCACTTGTAACGCTTTTGAGCAAGGAATTCCCTTTGGCTTCTTGGCTGGGATTGCCCATCATACAGAACCAGTAAAAGATCAAGGAAACGATCTGGTCTTTGAGTGGATTTCGCCTGAAGAGCAAGGGAAAAGACGAGCGGAAGCGATCGCCCGTCACAAGCAAATCGCTGTATAAGCAAGATGATTGCTCAGGGGTTTGATGCTGTGGAAATTGGGGGTAATCGGATCCTGGTGATTATCTTCGATCGCAGACAAATTGCAATATATAAGGTGACGGAATTATGAATAAAATTGGCTGCCCTATCTGCAAATATTACGAATTCGACGGCAATTGCACTGCCTTTCCTGATGGAATTCCGATGATGTTTCTTTCGGGAGAGAAACATCATACAGAACGGATGAAGTTTCAGGAAAACGATCTGGTATTTGAGTGGATTTCGCCTGAAGAACAAGGGAAAAGAAGAGCAGAAGCGATCGCACGTCACAAGCAAATCGCTGTATAACAATAGCAATGCCCAGAGCCAAACATTGGTATCGATGACAACTTTCATCATGCTAATGCTCTTGACGATGTTCGCGGACTAGTTCACCCAGTTCTGTTAGAGTCGGTTGTTCTGGATCTACTCGCAATGACTGTATCCGCGATCGCACGTCATTAAGGGAAACTGGTTTTTGCAGTTTTTGGAAGAAGATGTTTTCGCCTTCTTCCCAAATCATAAATTCATCTCAACAAAGGATTTTATAATTAGGAGTCCCACTCATTGCCTATATCTTAAAAGAATGATAGGATTTGCTTAAAGTATGTAATAGTTTCCTTGTTTAATATCAGCGGCTAACAAAGAATAGGAATTTCAAATATGGCTTTAGATCGACTTGAGGCGTTTTTAAAGAAAATGCAGTCTGAACCTGCACTTAA
Organism: Chamaesiphon sp. VAR_48_metabat_403; assembly: GCF_031422475.1. NCBI lineage: Bacteria > Bacillati > Cyanobacteriota > Cyanophyceae > Gomontiellales > Chamaesiphonaceae > Chamaesiphon > Chamaesiphon sp. VAR_48_metabat_403. The sequence goes on along the minus strand of NZ_JANPLS010000236.1, from coordinate 2,643 downwards.
AAACGAAGTGCTCACAGCATCAACAGCAGATGAAGTTGCGCTGATAGCACTAAAGTTTGGCTTTGAATTTTCAGGTGATGAATTACTGAGAATGTCAGGAAAGAAACTTGGCGGAGTTACTATTACAAAAACCGTTCTTCCTGGAGAGTATCATTAAACGCTTTTTGAATATCTGGTTGTACAAGCATAGGAAGAATAAACACCATATTTTCTTCAAATCAAGAGTATCTTTACCCGAATTAAACGCCCTCTTGAGTGCTGGATGTCCGTGGCGACTACTACCTCATACGCAAGAGTTAGCTCGTCAGGTCAGAGTCTCGACGTTCAGTTGGATAAACTTAAACATTGCGACAAGATCGATCGAGAAACACAAAGTGGCACTAACCAGCAGCGTTCCCAGCTTGCTGCTTGTCTGGAATATGTCCGAGATGGCGATACAATAGACCTCCTGCGAAAGTGTTTTAGCTATCCTTTGACACCAACCATTTCAAGCATTTTTAATTAATCATAAAAGATTAACTAGATATGGGGACAGTTATAGGTTCTGTCGATCTTTCTAGGACTTTCGCAGGAGGTCTATTGATTGTGTCGCGGTTAGATCGGGTCGCTCGTTCTACTATTTACGATCGGATCGTAAATATCATTATTCAAGATCGTTGACCTCTGGTCTGCCGTGGGCAATCGAGAGTTGTTTGCTACTATTCTTACGGGTGGTTTTCCCGCGCTGTTTATTGCTGCTAGTCTGCTCCCGTTCGGCGCGAATTCTCTCTAGTAATACTGCTGCGGGTTCGTCGTTGGGATCTTGGGGGACGAGTTCACCTCGGAAGGCTTTGGCAAGAATAGATCGATCGAGTTGATTAAGTTCTTCTAAGGTAGCCTGTTTGTGAGTGAGAATTGAATTGATTGTATCTAAAGCATCTTCAATATGCCTAACAATTTCATATTGTTCCTTAATTGGAGGGATAGGAATAATAATATCTTGGAATGCTTTCTGAGAAATATTTCTCATTGAGGCTTGATTGCCATTTGCTCTAGTTTCAATCTCTTTTCTCCCAGAAGCTGATTTAAGGTAATAATGAACATATTTTTTGTTTACATTTATTAAATTAATTCGCCAGACTTTATCACTAAGCATGATTTTATAGTCGATCTCTTCTACAACAACGGATGCACCAACAAGCTCTAAGGTGTTCGCTCTTGAAACGAGTAGATCGCCTTCTCTAATAAATAACTTTGGGTCTATTTTGTTAGAATCGGTGACGGTTTTAGTTTCTCGTGGATTAAATCTATCCCAGGTGACAGCACTGATTTTTGCTATCCCGACAGTATCTTCAGTAACAGGAATTTCAGGACAAGAAAAATTCTTTCCAGCTTGAATGTTCTGAACAAATAGCTTGAATTTTGCCCATTCCCATTTTTCATGTAAAAGATCGTCAGATCTGTCTATAGTTTAAAAGCTACTGGACTATTTAGCCAATTTTTTAAGAAGTAAGGATTTAAAACAGTCCGAATGGGCTTTAGCAGTGCAACACTCGATAACATTGAGAAAGGCTCTTTCAAATGATTTACAGCAGCCAATCCAGTTGTTACACCGTCCTTAATATATAGAACATCTTCATATTCAACTGGACATCTTGCATATATTTGATGATGTATCTCTTCTGAAACAAAAGTCATATTGCTGATATCTAGACCCCAAAACTTAATATTTTTTGCTGTTACATATAGGTAGTCTCCCTCAGATTCATTTACAGGTGAATGGTGCGTTCCATCTGTGACTTTAGAACATAACTCAGACAGTAATATTTTCTTCCAAGTTGATGGATATACTTCACTCACACTAATTTCCCCTCACCAATTTCTAACAAACCATTAAAAACTACCATTATTCACCCACACCCGAAATCGAAACATTAAAAGAAACACGATGATATAAATCCTTCAGCGGAATTTGTACCGATGCCGATTGCAATTGCATTACCGCATCTTCCCCCAGCCATTCTGTCAACAACCATTGATGACTATCGACCTTAGTATATTGCTCAACCCGATAGCTAAACTGGTCGATTAAAAGATATTCCTCGAAACTAGGAATCGATCTATATAATCTAAACTTCCCCGACTTATCATAGCCCTCAGTAGAAGTCGATAAAACCTCCATAATCAGACAGGGATTAGTTACCGCTGTTTGTTTGCTGTCTGTGAATTGGGGTGTTGCTGAAATGACGATCGCATCGGGATAAACATAGCTCTGATTTACAGGCAACCATAGCCGCATATCATTCATAAATATCTCGTAATCTTGCCCATTAATTTCTAAAGGAAATAGCCGACAAAAATTTAAGTTCAGACGATTATGATTTGCCGACGCACCAGCCACAGGGATAATTTCTCCATCGATTAATTCGTGTTTAATGGTTGATATATCTTCTCGTTCTAGATATTCGGTTGGGGTATAGTGCGCGATCTGTGTAGCTATCATTAGGAACCTCTTGGGGGTTGTTGGAAGGGAGGATTTTGGTATGTATCGTAGATCTAAATCCCCCCTAGCCCCCCTTAAAAAGGCTACCGTGTACACACAAGTCGGCTGGACTTCGTTTTCAGATCTAAATCCCCCAAACCCCCTTAAAAAGGGGGCTAAGA
>NZ_JANPLS010000235.1:0-1581 GCF_031422475.1 Chamaesiphon sp. VAR_48_metabat_403 | reverse complement strand
CCCACCACCGCCATCGAACGGGTTTATCGTTATCCGATTTTGGATTCTGCGGTGCGCGCGCGCCTTTGTTTCCCGACGTAAAAAGCGGATGAAATCTTGCCCCGATCCAGTTGACAAACTGTCCATAGCTACCGCCGATCTAGATCTGCCCGGTTTAAAATAGAGCTGTCCATAAATAACGGTCTTCAGGTTAAATCAATATGCGAATTGGTAATTATACGGCACAACTCGAACCAGGAATAGAAGAAGAAAGCGGCTACATCGCCATGAAAATGACAGATGGAAGATCGCCATTTAAATTAAAATTAACCAATCACTCCGATCTCAAGTGTAAAGTTAACGTTCGCATTCACGATCTCGACCAAGGTACCTGGGTATTAATGCCTAATGGAGTCGCGAATCTCGAAAGACCCGTTCATATTGCCGAAAAATTCTGTGCTTATGCAGTAGGATCTGAAGGCGGAAATGCGATCGGGTTAACTGCTGGCGATCCGAATAATGGACTGATTAGCATTAAATTTACCCCAGCAAAACTTTTACAACCTCATGCGCCCACACCTCCAAGCGCGCCCGCGTCTGTCGGTGCTAGATATTCTCCAACACAAAGTCGAGCTGATTTTGGTGCAGCAGGTGTCGGGACAGAAGGAGAATCGAAGCAAGCTTTCCAAACAGTTGACGATTTTGCCACTGACGAGCGAGAAGCTGTCACCATCAATCTCAGAATAGTAGAATCAAAAAGTAAGCCTCGCCCACTTTCTGCGGCAAGCAATCCGATTCCACCAGCTCTTTAGGTTTTAGGCTTTAGAGAATACTCACATCTTGCACCAGTATATATAAACTGCTAAGAATAGCCTCAAAACTCACCCTAAGTGCTAAAACCATTCACTATTCACTATCCACTATTAACTTTGTTTTGATGCAAGATCTGGGAATAACTACTTGCTCGCATCCCAGGCTGCGGCGGCGGTAGTTATGGCTTGCTCGACGGTTTTTTCGCCTAACATTGCTGCTTGCAGATTTTCGTAGATCGCTTTTTTGAGTAAGTTAATGTTTTTTAATGGGGGAATTAAGATATCGGATTGAGATAACTGTTCGGCACTAATTAACTTACCGCGATCTAGCGGAGAAGTATCGTTACCTTCGGCTAATTTAGTCTTGTAATCTGCTACTGCTTTGACATTTGATGGCAACGTATCCGAAGCTTGGGCGAAAGCTAATTGATTGGTGGTGTTGGTAATAAAGACGGCAAATTTAACGGCAGCATCTGGCATTTTGGTAGTGCGGGGAATGACCAGATTCATTACTGCTACGCCTTTTTTACCAGTTTGTCCCGTAATTTGGGGGGCGACGGCAGAAACTTTACCAATTTGGGGCGCATTCTTGACGATTGTCTCGATGAATGGTGCCCCAGCAAACAACATGGCAGTTTCGCCAGCTTGATAGAGTTGGATGCCCTGCTGGTGTCCCTGAGTAAGGGCTTCCTTGGGCAGTAAGCCTTGTTTGTAGAGATCGACCCAATATTGAAAGGCAGCTCTACCAGCGGGGGTATTAAAGGAAGCCTTGCCCTGTTTGTCTGTCAGT
>NZ_JANPLS010000234.1:0-11008 GCF_031422475.1 Chamaesiphon sp. VAR_48_metabat_403 | reverse complement strand
ACACCTCTATATCTCGTTTACTCAACTTTATATCTCCTATTCCCTCTTCTACAATCGTGTAAGTACGTAGTCGGGGGTAGTTTTTTTGGATAGAGAGAGCTGGAGGCTAAGTTGAGGAGGCAAGAGGCAAGGGTTTTATCGTTTGCGCCTTAATCCATCTGTCGTTCTTTAATTTAGAGATTGATATGAAATCCGTTGGCGGAGCCTTTCGGAACGAAAATCGAGCGATATTTAATTCATTGGATCGAGCGGCGATCGGTGAATGGGTTTATCATTTATGTATTCAAAGATTGATGGCTGGTTGGTTGGTGGGTATCGACGGTCGATCGATCGTCGATTTAGCCGATCGTCAGTTAGCAAAGTTTAGGCATTCTCAGCCTCATTTTATCTCGATCGCGACTCCCGATCCGATCGAATTTATTGCGGCTTTCATGGCTGGCTCGCGGTTGGGTTTACCGATTTTTTTAGGTAATCCACGCTGGGGTATTACCGAGCGGGAAAAATTGGCGCGGTTAACAGCACGCGTAGATAGCCAGCAGCATCGACACCTCATCATGATTCCGACGGGAGGCTCGTCTGGAGCGATTAAGTTGGCGATGCATAGTTGGGAGACTTTAGGTGCATCTGTCTGGGGGTTTCAGGAATTTTATGAGGTAGCTACGGTTAATTGTGTTTGTACTTTACCGCTCTATCATGTGAGTGGGTTGATGCAGTTATGTCGATCGCTATTAACCGATGGTAAGTTATTTATTATCGATCTGCATCAACTCGATCTAAATCCAGCTTTACTTATCGATCGCATTGAAGCTGAGGACTATTTTATCTCGCTCGTACCTACTCAATTATCTAAATTATTGGATCTAAATGCAAGTTGGTTGGCACGAATGCGGACAATTTTAGTCGGCGGCGCGCCACCGCGCAGCGAGTTACTCACTAGAGCCAGAGTTGCCAAGTTACCGCTGGCTCTAACTTATGGAATGACAGAAACCGGATCGCAAATTACTAGTCTTAAACCGAGCGAATTTTTAGCGGGTAATAATAGTTGTGGTGTCGCATTACCCCATGTCAAAATTAAGTTGCTTGCGGCTGCTAATATTATGAAAAAATCTCAATTAGTCGATCGAGTAGGGACGATTCAGATTGCTGCTGATTCGTTAATGCTAGGTTATTTTCCCGATCTTAATTCGAGCGGTTATTTCGAGCCTGACGATGTGGGGACGATCGATGAACATGGCTATTTGAATATTGTCGGTCGCAGTAGTAGTAAAATAATTACTGGCGGTGAAAATGTCTTTCCGATCGAGGTTGTCGATATAATTATGGCAACTGGATTGGTTGCGGATGTCTGGGTAATGGGAATACCCGATCGTTATTGGGGACAAGCAGTTACGGCGGTATATGTAGCAAATAATTTGCCAGCTTCAGCAGAGATATTATCGCAGGCGATCGCGGGTAAAATTAGTAGTTATAAGCTACCTAAATATTGGATTGCTGTCGATCGCATTCCTCGCAATGCTTTAGGTAAGATATTAGATCGAGATCTAACCAAAATTGTCGGAGATTTAATTGGATTCAATCTCTAATCTGAATCCCCCTATTCTAAACTGATGCGTTATCCACAAAAGACAGTCGGGGGAAATTTCATGGCTGGTTGTCAGAATTACAATTTTCGGTTCTATATTACTTTAGATCGATCGCGGGAAACCGATCTAATTTTAGTAATGTTAATTACCCACGATTGAAATCCACAGCGTTACTATTAAACAGATACTAGCTAAATGCTGAGGCAGGATCGATCGAATCGGACGTTTGGCGATTTTCTGAGTTAGAAAAAATGTGAGTAATAGTGCGATAATTAAGGTCGTGCCTTGGAGAAATATAATCACAGCGGGGTGGGCAATAAAGCTGGGTAAGTTATCGTTAATTTGTCCGAAGGTGGCGAAGGTAACTGGAATAATTTGTCCGCCTTCTTCTAAACCTAGTTTGAAATAGTGGGCTAAATTACCGCCTAATACTAGTGGCAAATAACCATAGGCTGAATCGATGAATGATTGCGGCTTACAAATTTTAATTGAGATGAATTCTAATTTTCCTAAGTTGTAAATACCTTGCGTGATTCCATAAGCAATCGCCGGAATTAATGTCGGTAGTAGCATCGCTGCAATCGATAGTCCTAAGTGGGGGAAAAATTGGGTTAGATCGACTTGTAAATCTAGCAAATTATTCAATTCTGGTAAGCGGTGGAGATAAACACCACCTAATAAAAGAAACAATAAAGCGACTTCATAAGCATGAGGGATATGCGTCGTCCATAATTCGATTCCGGGCGGACGTAAATTTAATTCTACCGATCGATGGGGACAAGCTTTGAGGCAAGTCATACATAATACACAATCTTTATTGTCGGTTAATTGGGCAGGATGAGAATAAATCGGACAGCCATTTGTCGTTTGTCCTTCGCCAAAGCCAGCACCACCTTTATAACAATGATAAGTCGTACATTCTGCCGCACAAGTGCCTTGTTGGGCACGTAATTCGACGATCGATAGTTTGGCGAATAATCCATTCATACCGCCAATCGGACATAAATATCGACACCAAAATCGCCGTTCAAAAATGAGCGAAAAAATCACAGCACCAGCAGTGATTAGCAATAACAGCCAACTAGACAAATAAGCAGTATCTTCTAAATGCCAGAGTTCTTCCCAGAGAAAGATGAGGACGAATAAACCGAACAAAAACCAGCCACCCCACTTTTGAGCAGTTTCGCGCGGCCATTTTTTAAGTGTGCGGGGAAAAACTTTCAGCGAAAGTTTCTGGACGATTTCACCATAAATCATAAACGGACAAAAAGCACACCACAATCGACCGATGATGGGGAATAATATTAAAATTAGTGGCCACCACCACGCCCAAAATAAATTCAGGGCGAAATTATGTTGGCGATCTTGAGGAGCGATAAATAAAATTAAAACTACCAGCGGAAATACCCACGCTGTAAAACCATAATTAATCCGATCGGGATACCAATCGGTATTTAAAAACCGCCGCAATTGGGGATAAGCATTTAATAAATTGAGGCGAAATAGTTGTTTTTTTGCCGCTTGCGCCCAAAAGACTTCTTCTGTCAGCAGTTTACTCCCTGGTGCTTGTAATAATGCCCGATTCACCATGCCCTGTAACTCTTGCAAATTGCCAGGAAAATCATAAGTTTGCAAACGGCGGATGGCTTCAGGGGTAAGTTGGGGCTGGGGTAACTTTTTTTGCCGACAAATGATGTTGATATAGTAATTTACCTGCGCCGCTAAATCGGCTTTCCGCACCCGCAATCCCGGTACATCGATCTTGTGCCCCACCACCTTTCGCAACGTCGGTTGAGTGCGCTCTGAGATGAGAATAACGCGCGCATTACTGGGGCGAGTTGGGGGCGGAATTTGTCCCTCTCGAACGATCGGGGTATAGTTACCAGTAGTTAATAATCGATCTATGTGCGGTACTAATTCTGGCGGTAATTCCTGAACGTCATTTAAAATTAACGTCCCCTCTCCCAACCATTCCAATAATCCTGGTTTGCCGCCAACTCGTCCGAATAATTCCGCACCATTAGCAGTAATTAGGGCACTCTTGAGACTAATTATCGGCTGCTGGCGACGCTTGGAGCCGAAATGAATCAATGCGGCGATATTATCTTTTTCCAACCCTGGCTCGCCCGAAATTAAGACAGCCAAATCGTCACCAGCCGCAGTGCGAATCTGCTGGCGTAACTTAATTGCATAGCGACTTTCGCCAATAATGCCGCGCTTGGCTTGGGGCACTAAATAAGCCCGCAAAGCCGCTTGTCTGTCGCGCTCGTAGGCGATTTCACCTTCGAGTTGTGCTAATTTAGCTGCCATCCGCTCGGCGTAGGCGGCGGTAATTTGGGGATATTTGGTAACTAATTCCTGCCATTTTGCGGCGGAAATCGTCTGAAACTGGCATTCCGTCAGGGTGACAATTCGGCTGTCGGTGAGTTGGGAGCGTTGTAACGCCGATAAATTTACCACCGCACCCGGTAATAATCCTGTCGCCCACATTAAGCCAGCACGTTGGCGACGATACCGCTCGGCTTGCCCGGATACTAGGATATACAATTTGGTGACTGGTGTATCTTCCACCGTCACTCGACAGCCTGCGGGTACGATGGAGACTTCCAACTCACTCGCGATCGATTCTAAGACATCGTGGGGCAACATGCCCAACTCGGTGGCCGATTCCAACCAATTCGCTAATTCAGTAGACATGGTGGCGGTACCTATCGATCTTTAGTTCCCAGTGTATCAGGCACAGCAGGCTTGACTCGATCGCATTTTGCATTCAAACAAAGCTACTAGCGATTCGTGCACGCCTTTGTTTCTCGACAGTAATGCTGCGCCTAAGCGACTGTCGCACAAGCTTCGAGATAGTGTTTTAGTGGATAGTAAATAGTGGATAGTGGATGTGGCAACATTGTAGATTTTATAAATCGGATTTGGTATGAGAAATATCATAGTTGTAAAAGCCACAGTTATTCTGAATCAAAACTAAAGCATTAAAAGCATCTTCCCCAAATGTTGTTGGAATGAGTTGGCGAAGTTCTGGTAATAGATGCGCCGCTCGATCGTTTTTAAAAACTCCTAGTGCTGCTACTGCGCTCCGGCGGACGGTTTCATTTTTGTCGGTAATGGCAGTAAATATCTGGGGAATAGCAGTTTCTAATTGCAATTTACCCAACGCAGATACCGCCGTCGCTCGCAAACGTGGATCTAAACTCGCGAGCAGATCCAGCCAATTAGGAATCGCTATTTCTACTTGCATATTTGCTAAAGCATTCGCCATAGCTCGACGGACATTAGCATCGGGATCTTTTAATCCTGCGAGCAATGCAGTGACGATTTCTGGGGATGGAATTTTGGCTAATTCAGACTTAATATGTTCGCGATAGATTGCATCACCATCTTGACTATATTTAACTAAATTAATGATAACTCGATCGTTACCAATTCGATCTAAGGCGTATGCCGCACTTTGACGGACTTGTTTATTCTCATCTTTCAGAGATTTTAGTAAAACTGGAATCGATTTATCGAATTTAATTTCGCCTAATAACTGCACCGCATCTTTACGGATTTGAGGGTTTTGGTGGTGCGATAGTCGAATGATTCCATCTAAAATATCTCGCGGCTGTTGTTTTTTGAGAGCTGTGGCTGCAATCTGACGCATCCAATAGTCCTCATCTTCAAATGCTTGAAGTAAGATCGGGATAATTGCCGTAGAATCTGTTTTGGATAATCCTTCAAGTGCCGTTTTACGGACTGTTGGATTTGGATCTCGGAATGCATCGGTAAATTTGTCGATCGATCCTGCCGTTGTTAAGCTCTCCAATACTCGCAACACCATATTTCGGACTTGGTAATCTGGATCGCCGAGCATGTTTTCTAAAACAGGAATAGCTTCCTTTGCCTCTAAGTTTTCTAGTGCGTATGCTGCATTTCTTCGGACATTTTGATGTCGATCGGATAGCATGAGAATTAGATCTGGAATCGCCTCTGTTGCTTTTAAATGCATCAATGCTTCGATCGCGCTGCGTCTGACTCGCTCGATCGGATCTAAAAGCATTTTTATCAATAATGGAATTACAGATCGATCTCCCATTTTACCTAATGCGTCAGCCGATCGATTGCGGACTCGATCGTTTTTATCTGTTAGCATGGTTATTAAAATAGGCACTACTGATATTACTTGAAAGTCGCCTAATATTACGGCTGCTTGAGTGCGTACCCAGTCATTCGGATCTTCCAGCATGGGAATTAAAGCTGGAATAGTCGTTGTTATTTCCTCTTTGAATGAGTAACTATATCCAATTTTACGTAATGCTTTTATTGATTTAGATCTCACGCGACTGCTCGGATCTTGGAGTAATTTGATTAAATTAGGAATCGCCGATTTAGCATGAAGATCTCCTAATTTATCTACAACTCTGCGCCGGATGAGTGCAGAGCGAGATTTACTCGCAATTAATAAAGCTGGAATCGAGCCAATTTGGGCTAAAGCTTCAACTGTCGCCCATTTAATACAAGTAGGCTTACACTCTGTTAGTTTGAGTAAAATAGCAATAACTTGCGGCGTATTTATCTTGCCCAAAATCTCGATAATGCCATCACAAGTGTCTTCGTCGATTGTTTCTAAAATTTTAACGACAGCAATTGGCTCGATATCGCAATCGCTATTGTCGATAAAATATAGACTATTCCATTTTGAAATAAGATGTTTTTTCGATGCGGCTGCTTTGGCAACGATAAAATTTGTAAATTGAGGCTTTAAGGCAACTAACTTAATAATGGCGATTCTCGTTCCGAGAGGCTCCGCCAACGATTTAACATTAATATTTTGACTATCGACAGCCTGGAGCAATACAGGAATATCTACTTCTATATTCATGTTAACTAGATTAATGGCAGCATTATCTCGCACTTGCCAATTATCATCTTCAAGCCGATGTAATAGCTCGGAAATAGTAAACTTCGCTCGTGTTTGAGAGATGAGTTGTAGGTTCAACCATTTTGGTACATCTAGCTGTCTGACTATTTCTATAGATTCAGTTCTCAACTGAGGCTGTACTGCACCAGCAAGTCTCGCAGCTAGCATCCAATCTACATCTACCGCCAATTTTACGATTCTTAGTACCTGTTCTCGATCGGCTAAATCTGCTAGGATAGTAGCGATCGGTTCCGTCCATTCTCGCTAGTTGAGATAGAGATATTGAAAACGGCGATCGTCGATAAAATCGGGGTGTCGATTGTGTATTTTGGTTAGTAATTCAGATACTCTATTCATAGATCGATCGACAAAAAATGTCCTGTGTTTAGATTTTAAAACCTATTTTATCTCTAATCTTACAATTGTAATGCCACACTGTGGTTTGCATCCCAAATCAATAAATTGCCCGTGCGATAGATCAAATAAGATCGATTTTTTCAATTCATAAGTCAGTATCTACTTATAATTGCCGACAATCCTTCAAATAATAGATCGCGATCGAATCTAATTTTATCTACTAAATTCACATACAAATTTGCCTGTAAATATCCAGTTAAAAGTTCGCCATCGCCACCAGTCAAGATGATATAACTAGCTGGAAATAACTGCTGCCAATCGCGGATAAAGTCGCTAACTCCAGCACTAACTGTATATAATATGCCACTAGCGATCGAACCGGGAGTATTATCGCTCCAACGTGGAGGTAATTGGGGTGGTAAAATTATTTCTGGTAAAGCAGCGGTACCCGTACATAGCGATCGTAATTGCAATCGCAAGCCTGGTAAAATTGCCCCACCGACGAGCCGACGATTGTTGTCGATACCAGTTATAGTTAATGCCGTACCGCCATCGATAACTAAAATGGGATAACCATAAATGTTACCCGCCCCAAAAGCAGTTAAAGCGCGATCGATGCCGAGGGTGGGATAGAGATTAGATAATGGAATATCTGCTAAGGTAATTAGTTTGACTTGCGGTAACTGTTGCCAAATCTCAGTTTGGCTGGGAACGACAGAAACTAGATAGATCGGAATTCGATCGAATTCGAGTTTTTTGTTAGTAATTATTCGCTGGCAATCGATCGGTATAAACTCTAAATATCGATCGATATTTAGATATTCTGTATCCCAACTAGATTGAAATTTGGTATTTAAAAACCACGCCCAATGATAGCGGGAATTACCGATCGATAAGCCAATCTGAATAGTTACAGCCATCTATTAATGCCAGTTGCTAGTTAGAGTGTGGGGGAGACGGGGAATGTTTTACTATGTTACTTCCCTATCCTCCCACCTCCAATCCTCTTGCGACGATCGAGTAGGGGCAATTCATGAATTGCCCCTACTCGCAACCTACCATACACATCTCTGGTGAGCAGCGAAATTGGTGCAAATCCCCCTGATTGGTGCGCTAAAGCCCCCTTGGAAAGGGGGGTGGGGTATTTAGATCTCAAAACGAAGTCTAACGGACTTGTGTACACACAGTAGACTCGCAACTTGGAAAGGTTACGCCTTAAAGGTTAAGATCGGGCGCATTTTTGCGACCACTTCTACCATTCCAGCGGCTACTTGGGTATCGATGACTCGATCGATCGACTTATAAGCGGCGGGAGCCTCTTCGATTCGTCGCTCTGGGCGTAAGGTGATGCAATCTACCCCTGAAGTCAAACCTAAATCTGACTCGGTATAATTTGCCCCCGCGCGAGTGAGTTCAAATCGCGAAATCGCTCTACCCGCACCATGAGCGGCGGAATTAAGATACCGATCGTTCCCTAAGCCAGATAATAGATAGGAGGGTGTGCCCATCGAGCCGGGGGTAATTAGCAATTGCCCAGCACCCGCTGCGCACGCACCCTTTCTGACAATCCAACCGTCGCCGTCGGGGAAAGTAAGATTGTGGGGGAGATCGCACACGAGGGGAGCTGCAAGATCGCCATATACTTCCCGCAGCCGCAACCGGATTAATTCAGCCAGAATTAAGCGGTTGACAAAAGCGTAATTAGCCGCCGTTGCTTCGGCTTCGAGATACTCAGCTACTAAATCGGGATTAGTCGCCGTTGAGAGGGCAAATAGGCTCGACTGGGGGAACGGATAGCCTTTAAGCCAAGCGGCTTTAGCTCGATCTCGCCACATTCCGCCGATGTATTTACCGACGGTACGAGAGCCGGAATGAATCGCGATCGCCAGTTGTCCGACTTTGACGTTAGACTGATAGGCTAGGCGCGGATTGCGGATTTCCATTACCTCTTGGATTTCGACGAAATGATTGCCACCGCCAATCGTCCCCAAATCGCCATCGCGCACCAATCCGGCGGCGGGAGTGAGTTCGATCGGTGCCCAACGGGTATTTCCCGCTAGGGAGCCGAGAAATTGAACTCGATCGATCTCTTGCCATAATTGCCCTAAGTCGGATTTAGCCACGCTCCCCATCGGGTGCTGGCTCATTTGCTCCAACCAGCCGGGAATACCTTCGTTAAATATGCCCCGACTGGCTGCGGCTGTCATGGTGACATCGCGCGTACCGAGTAAGTAATCGCCTTTCATTAACGCCACAAATTTATTCCGCTGGGCGAGAAAATCGGCAACGCTCAAATCGACGACATGAAGCCGCATTCCGCAGTTGATATCGCTACCGACGGCGGCGGGAACTACCATCCCCTGAGTTTGAATGACAGATCCGATCGCGACTCCCGTATCGCCGGGATGAAAATCGGGCGTGGCAAAGGTGCGCGTGACATTACCACCGCCAGGATGGGCGAGGGTAGTCAGGCTGGCAAGTTGCTTGAAGGCTTTGGCTTCGATCGGGAAATCTGGCGGTAACAGGACTTCTGCTGCTGGGGCATCCGCGCAGTCGGTCGATCGTACCGTGTAAATCTGGTCTTCGTAACTGACATCCAATCCTTGCTTGGCAAGCGCGCGGAGGAGTCTGTGAGTATTTTTGGGCTGCTGCATAAAACCTGTAACCAATACCGCTATGAGTATTGGCAATTATTTTTGTAGGGTTGACTGGGTGTTCAGCAGCCGCAGTCAGTAATAATTGAAGGTTTTGTTAAGTAGTTATATTTAGGAAATATACCCATAAAACTTATGGTATCGCGAAAGTTCGATCTGTGTCAAGCGGAGGGACTGGGGGAGTGTGGAAGGTTCGGCACTTAAACTAGATTATTGACCGATCTCAAGATCGATCTATTTTTTTAGAAGAGATAATGACTCGATAACTTCTTGGGCAGACTGATATCGATCGAGCGGTAATGGTTGGATCATTTTATCTATAATTGATGCTAAATTTTCTCGAACATTAGCATCATTCCGCCAGATAATTCGACCATTATTATCATACTCAAATTTCTGGGAATATATTCCTGTTAATGATTCAATTACAACTATTTCCAGCGAATATATATCGCTACTAGGATAAGCATTGCCGTGAAACTGTTCGGGGGGAGAATAACCATTTGAGGTGATTATCGTACCAGGTTAAAGGTTGAGATTTAAGCAATACTTATCACCACATAGGAGGGAGAGCCGACTTTGCATCATGAGGAGTGGTTTCAACCACTTTGAGGCTCTATCTTTCCCCGATTATCACTATGACATCTGCTTTTTCCCGTTTTCCCGATCGACATAAAATTCATCCCGTTTGGCTCATGACTATAAAAATAAAATCGGTACGGGCCATCTCGAAGGACTGTTAGCATATGATGATTTCAATACTGCGATTATTATCTCGTATTTTTTGAGTCACATTTGCCGATACCGGATGATTTGGGCGGTTAATCTCCTTTCCCTCTGATTATAACTATGACATCTGCTTTTTCCCGTTTTCCCGATCGATTGCAATCCGCCATCACCTCCCGCTTAGGTTGGACTTCCCTTCGCCCAGTGCAAGAACTGGCGAGTCATGCGATCCTCGATGGTTATAATACGATCGTCCTCGCGCCCACTGCTGGCGGCAAGACAGAGGCGAGTATGTTTCCGTTGCTGGCGCAGATGGTGGAGAAAGAACCGCAGGGAGTGGGGATACTCTACATCGCGCCGATTAAGGCGTTGTTGAACAATCAAGCCGAGCGATTGGGGATGTATACAGAGATGCTCGGTTTGAGTCGGTTTCTGTGGCATGGGGATATTAAAGCTGCCCAGAAGAAAGCCTTTCGCAAACAGCCTGCGACGCTGTTGATGACGACGCCCGAATCGTTGGAAGTAATGTTAATGTCGGCAAGTGTGCCGCATACAGAGATGTTTGCAGATTTGCGGGCAGTGGTAATTGATGAGGTTCATGCGCTGGCTGGAAGCGATCGCGGGGCGCATCTGATGTCCGTTCTAGAGCGGTTAATCCGGGTGAGTGTCAATGATGTTCAAAGAGTCGGTTTGAGTGCCACGGTGGGCAATCCTGACATGATTCTGGACTGGTTGCAGGGCACGTCAAAACGCCCGCGTTGTAAGATCGATCCGCC
>NZ_JANPLS010000233.1:0-3649 GCF_031422475.1 Chamaesiphon sp. VAR_48_metabat_403 | reverse complement strand
TATCAAGATAGTGGCTAGAAGTGGCATGAATATTCAAGAAGTAATTTGGCTCGGCAGTAGATCGATTTGCGATCCTAAACAGATTAGATTCGTTGATTTAGCCTCGATCCTTTGTGGGTCGAGTGTTGAGACGATCTATTCAAATTAAAGCTTAACTGGGGGATCTTGCGTGGTCTAAATCGAGTAAAAGTTGCATAATGAAAACAACTAGCTACAGGGCTTGGGCAAACAAAGTCTCCAAATACAAGTCAGGCTATTACTAATCGATCTCTAAAAACTTTAGGATAGATAACCGCATGTTGCAATTTAACAAAAAACTGGCTGCATTAGCACTTTTATCAGTAACTTCAATTACTGGGAGTATGCTAATTATCGCCAATGTATCCGCTCAAAAGTCTCAACCACAGGGAGCTGTGACGCTCTGGACTGACTCCAATCTTCAGGGGACGACGTTTAACCGTAGCGTCTCAGTTCCAGATCTCAGTCAGTTTGGATTTGATAATAAAGCCTCATCTATTGCTGTAATTAACGGTCAAAAGTGGCGGTTTTATGAAGGGAAAAACTTCCAGGGTCGCTCTTTGCAGATGGGACCTAAACAGTCTATCAGAAACTTGGGACCGTTTAACGATCGAATTTCCTCTTTCAAATCGGTTCCCTAGCTAGTCAGAACGATCTTCTCCCCCGTTGGCGGAGAGCTATCTCCCCGCGAGAGAATCGAGCTATTCAAGGACACAAGTAGGATCGAACGATCTTTGCACCTTCCCCTCGTTCGCGCCAGCGTACCGTCAGGTAATCGAAATCAAACTTTATTTACTTACAGAAAATACCGATCGCTTACTAAGACAAGTCGATAGCACATACCCGAAAGGGCACTAGAGCACCACGTGGATTCGCAATATACAACTTTTCTTGATTCGGGTTTTGAGTCTGTAAACCGTGTTTGACATTTGAAATCTCGACACGATCTTTTCCAGCAGATACGTCTTTCACCACGGTAAAACTAACACCTTTTGGAGAATTCCATATTAGGCTACGTGCACAACCTTGAGTCGAAAAATTGCCACTAGACCGACTTTTCTGACCTCGTTCGGGGCGAGCTTGACTGATTGCACAACTACATATCTTAGGTGCGGCAGAAGTAATAGGTGGCATCACCATTGATGAAGCCGTTAAAGTAGCAAGAGAGAAAATTCCTAATAGTAATCGATTAAATTTCATTGAAAAGTACCTCAATATCGATCGATAAGTTTCGCGTGAGAACTGACGGTGGTTTACCTAGATGTTAATCAGTTATCTCCATTGTGTAACTTTGATTCGATTTAGACCACGCAAGATCCCCCAGTTAAGACGCAAGTTAATTTTTAGAGCAAAATAGTGGCTAGAAGTGGCATGAATATTCAAGAAGTAATTTGGCTCGGCAGTAGAGCGATTTGCGATCCTAAACAGATTAGATCCGTTGATTTAGCCTCGATCCTTTATGGATCTAGTATTGAGACGATCTATTCAAATTAAAGCTTAACTGGGGGATCTTGCGTGGTCAAATTTGGATGAATCTTGCAAACTGAAGACATAGCAAAAAAACTGACTTGATGGAGAAATCGCTATGACTGCAACTTTAAATTCAACGATCGCACTTCCTAAACCGCCAATAAAACAAGCCAAACTTTATATTAATGGACAATGGCGATCGGCATCTGATGGTAAAACTCGCCCGACGATTAGCCCGATTACTGAAACTGCGATCGCCGACATCCCCGAAGCATCCGAACAAGATGTCGAAGACGCGATCGTTGCTGCCCGTCGTGCCTTTGATGAGGGACCTTGGCCAAAAATGACGGGACACGAGCGGCAGAAAATTCTGAATCGTGTTTCCGAACTGAGCGAATACTATGCCGACGATCTCGCATTGTGCGAAACGCTCGACATGGGTAAGGCAATTTACTTTGCCAAGGCGATCGATGCCCACGCAGTAGCGGATTTGTTTCGCTACTATGCGGGGATGGCTCCAGAAATCGATGGTGTGACGCGTTTGGTTGCACCGCCACCAGACTACACGCCAAAGCATGTGACGATCGTGCGGGAACCGTTAGGAGTTGTCGCTGCCATCACACCGTTTAATTTGCCATCGGTCTTGGCAGCAACCAAGATCGCGCCTGCCCTCGCTGCCGGGAATACCGTGATTCATAAGCCTGCAAGTAACACACCTCTGTCTGCGATTAAACTTGCAGAAATCTTTGAGGAAGCTGGATTGCCTGCTGGAGTCTACAATCTGGTTACAGGTTCGGGTGCTAAAGTTGGAGACCAATTGGTCAAACATCCGGCAATTAACAAAATCAGCTTTACAGGCTCAACTGAAGTAGGAATGAACATCATTCGCAATAGTGCCGATACGCTGAAGAAAACCACAATGGAATTGGGCGGTAAATCTGCCAATATTGTGTTTGCCGATGCCGATATGGACAGCGCGATCGCTAACGCCTTCTTTGGTATTTTCTACAACCAGGGTGGGATTTGTACTGCCGGATCGAGGTTGTTGGTAGAGCGATCGATTCATGATGCGGTTGTCGATGGGCTGGTTAACTATGTGAGCCAGATCGAGCTGGGCAATCCTCTCGATCCACAGGTGCTATTCGGGCCACTCGCCGATGCCAGACAACTGGAGAAAGTGATGCAGTACGTAAAGATTGGTCAGCAGGATGGCGCAACATTACGATCTGGCGGTGAGCGATTCTATCCTGACGGTAGCAATGGTAAAGGATACTACTTCCAGCCCACAATTTTCACGAATGCCACCAATGAGATGCGAATTGCTCAAGAAGAGATCTTTGGCCCGGTACTTACCGTAATTCCGTTCGACACCGAGGCAGAAGCGATCCGCATTGCGAACAGCACAGACTTTGGACTCGCCTCTGGGGTTCACACTCGCGACATTAAAAAAGCCATGCGAGTGGCGAATGCGATGCAAGCTGGAACGTGCTGGATTAACTGCTACAACATTTTCGACGCTTCTGTGCCGTTTGGAGGCTACAAATCATCTGGTTTTGGGCGCGAAAATGGCAAAGAGGTGATGGAGGATTACACCCACACCAAAGCAATTTGGATCGATCTGAGCTAAATTCTGGGACGAGAAGAGTCATGGCGATCGGTTCAGCGACTCGGTAATCGGCGATTTTCGTTCCGTTCGCGTAGCGTCTCGTTCCGAGAATAGGCTTTGCCAACGAACCAGAGGAGGAGCAACCTGATGAAACGTAAAGTCAGCTTGATTTTCAACCCAGTTGCCGGACAAGGTAATCCTGATGTAGACCTGGAGGCGATCTCATCTCTACTCGACTCCGAAATCGACCTAGATGTGGTCATCACCACGGCTGAATCCAAACCTGGAGATTTGGCAACAGCGGCGATAGATCGCGGTGCCGAGGCGATTATTGCGGCTGGGGGCGATGGTACCCTCTCCGCTGTGGCGGCGGCGTTGATGAATACCAATATCCCCCTGGGGATAATTTCGCGCGGTACTGCCAACGCCTTTGCCAATGCCCTCGATCTACCGACCACGATTCCTGAAGCTTGCGCGGCGATTTTGGCGGGCGATACCAAAGTTGTCGATATGGCGACCTGTAATGGCTTGCCGATGGTGCTGCTAGCAGGCATT
>NZ_JANPLS010000232.1:0-6211 GCF_031422475.1 Chamaesiphon sp. VAR_48_metabat_403 | reverse complement strand
GTAGGGGCAATTCATGAAGCGGCGGTTTTATTCTGGGGTTCCCCCAGAATAAAAAACCGACAAGACAGCGGCTCGCGCTCGTCGGGTTCCCCGACGGTTGAGCGAGACAAGACAGCGGCGGTTTTATATCTCCTGTCGGAGAGGCTCCGCCAACGGAGGTTCCCTCCGAATAAAAAAACCGACAAGACATTGCCCCTACCCTGAATTTAGGATCGCTATATCCACGATCCACTATTGACTATTTTCACCATTCACCAACAACATATCCCCAATAATGCGTGCGGTTGCAGGGGCGAGTAAAATTCCATTCCGATAATGTCCAGTCGCGACTAGAATGCGTTTATTCGCGCCGACTCGATCGATTACAGGTGCTGGACGCTGATTCGGACGCGGGCGTAGCCCTTGCCAGGTGCGGATAATTTCACCCTGGGCTAAGTCGGGACAAGTGGCGATCGCAATTTGTTTGAGTCGTTCTAAACACTCTAACTGCGCTGTTACCACACCATCGACGGGAAATTCGACAGTCGCACCCACCCAATAATCATTGCCGCTAGGGACGATATTCACATCTTCACTGACGATAACTGGTTGAAAATCTGGGTTACCTAGAGGTTTGGGTAGCCGGATTTGCAAGGCTTGTCCTAATACGGGCTGAATATCGATCGCGGCATGGGGCGATAATAAACTGGTCGAACCCAACCCCGCAGTGACGATCGTCCAGTCGCTAGTAATAATTGGTAGATCGGGAGTCAAAAGATCGCAGCTTTGCGGGCGATCGGCGGTAATAGACTCGATCGATCGATCGAAATGAAAATTCACTCCATTGAGCTGCGCCGCAGCTACTAGAGCCTCAGTCAGGGCAACTGGATCGACTTGTAAATCTTGGGGCGAATATGCCGCAGTCCCTGTAAATCGGCGATCTATTTGGGGTAGTTGGGTAACTACTTTTCGCGCGTTCCATAATTCTAATTGCCATTCTTGCTCGGTGCGAGTGCTAACTAATTGCGTCCATTTAATCAAATCGTCTTCAGCCGATAATAGTTTGATAATGCCCTGCGAATTAGTAGGAATTTTTGCGCCTGTGGCTCGTTCTAGTTCGGGAATCAGGGTTTGATAGCGGCGAATACTATCTCTACGGAGGTTCCAAGCACGTCCTTTTACCTTCTGCGAGATAATCCCCATCAGTACGCCTAGAGCTGCGCCTGTGGCTGCTGAAGCTGGCTTGTGGCAAGCATCATAAACATCGATCGTATATTCATTCGATTCTCTTACAGAGAGGCTTTGCCAACGACTGAGTTCGTAAGCAATAGTCGCGCCAATTATGCCGCAGCCGATAATACTAATACTGATGGACATTTAAATTATTTGAGAGTTGAGAGTCGATTCTGATGCATTGACGGAAAAATAGGGTAAGGACAATTCATGAATTATCCCGACCCTATCTGGTGAAGGCGGTTTGCGCCCTCGTTCGGTAACTCCCAAAATTTAATTACGCTGCGGGAATCAGTTTCTGGAAGCTTGCCAAATCCTTGAGAGCTTCACCGTAGTTGCGAATTGCGATTTTGTAGTCATTGTTGTTAGCGGCTTCATCAATTTTATTGAGATGCACGAAAATTTCTTTGCTAATTGCCAATGCTTGCTCTTTGCTTCCTGGTAGCAACTCTCTGGATAAACCAGACATCCGGGTTCTGATATCGCCCAGCGGTCCGTGGATGAAAGATTTAACATTATTCCAGTCGCGCTCTTGAATCAAACTAGCGAGTTCGGGCAGTCGATCGCTAATCGCGGTAACATTTTTATTGGTAGTTTGAATTTGTGCCAATTGCTGAGTGCTATAAGTTGGAGCCTTGGCTTGAGTACCATCGCCACAGCTAACGACGAAGACAGAAATCAATACCAGCATCAGGGAAATCAGCGGACGAAAGAGAGACATAATTATTTAGATAAATAGGATAGAGGTTTTAAAATCGTTCGCGTTGGCGTAAGCCTACCGTCGGTACAGTGAGCCATCGGCAATCGCGGCGTGTCGGCTTTGCCGAATCTTACTCTCAGCATACTAGAATTATTAGGCTGCAAGCAATCATTGAGGTTGCTGAATTTAGAAATCGATCGTACCTGGTACTCCCGCGCCCTACTATCCGCTACCACTAGCGATCTTTTCACACCTGGTTCGGTTATAAATAATAAAGTCAAATTTTCCAAATCTATATTATTTCCGATCGCTAATTCCCAATTTCATGTTTAGAATATTTACGCTGTAAATTCTCTGGATATGCACTAAGTTGATTAATTTCAAATCCCGATCTTAAACTCAATATCGACTCCTAAACTTCCTGACTGAATTGTCGAGCATAAAACTGTGCGTAGCGTCCGGTTCGATCGAGTAATTGACTATGTATACCCGCTTCGATAATTTCACCATTTTCAATTACTAAAATTCGATCGGCTTTGCGAACTGTTGCCAAACGGTGAGCGATAATAAATACCGTGCGATCGGTCATAATTCGTTCGAGTGCTTCTTGAACTAAGGCTTCTGATTCGGGAAGAAGGGGAGCATCCCACTTTTTAAAATCTTGAAAGAGAAAAACAGCCTCGATTGCTGAACCGCCTGATGAATGGTTCTTGACACTTTATTCTACCAATAAGCAATAAAAAGTGGGATGCTCCCAATTTGAAACACCTCGCTAATATTCTCGGTATGCGATTTTCTCGAATTACAAACATGGCACTCAAGCATTATGCTTTCCTGGTTTTGTAGTCAATCCATTCATTTTCATTTGGCGATCGATTAACTCATGACTTCCCTCAAACATTCGGCAATCCGTTTCGCAGCTCCAGGCTTACCCATCCTCAATAGACCATTCTGCGCGATCGATTGTAATCGATCTGGCTGCTGTAATAGTGTCTGAATTTCTATCCCCACATCTTGCGGCTGAGATACCAAAATTACCGACTCGCCGAGTAATCTCGTTTGCGCCTCGGCAAAACCTGGGGTAAACTGAGGGCCAGCACCAGGAATAGTAACAGCAGGTTTCCCCAAACCGATAAATTGTTCCGTCGCCGTACCAGCCATCGCGATCGCACAGTCTCCTTTGTGCATAAACTGTGAGTAAGCTTGAGTGCTAATCGCGATCGTAGCATTTTCATATTGGTAATAAATTGCATCCAAATTAATAGCAAAATTGGTTAGTTCCAAATCTGGATCGACAACTGGTATCCAACCCGATCGGCTGAGCTTGTCCTGTAAGCTATCCAAATTGAGTGTCGGGACGATTGCCGCCAAACAGATGATTTTACGCTGCTTAAAGACCGAAATTAGGCTATTTACAGCAATAAGTATTTGCTCCCAATTAGCATAAGCTTCCGGCGGACGAGAACCAGGTAATAAGGTAACAATGAGGGGACGCGCTAGTTCTCGCTTGACCGATTGCGGCTGGTAAAATAGCGATCGGCTATCTGTAGCGACTCCATCCATCATCGGATTGCCCAAATCGAAAGCCGGAATTTGCTGCTGTTGCAAAATTTTGGTAGTTAACTTATCGCGGGGAAATACCGCCTTACATCTATTTCTACTTAATAACCAGCGTTCCCACGGAAAATAATAACAGCCAGTTTTAGCCTCGATCGAATCTTGCTGCGATCGTAATATTTTTCCCTGACGATCGCGAATATAATACTCCGATTTAGCAGTCCCGATAAAAGCATAATCCGCCCCACTCATCCAGGCAAATAATAAGGGGACAATATCGCCGATGGCTAAAATTTTCCCCCCAGACTGTCCCCACTGGCGAATTGTCTTAATTTGCTCGATCGTCAATCCCACCAATCCCCCCTGAAGATCCCGTGCCAATTGACGATTATCCTGATTGATAAATCCCCCCGATGGCATCGTTTGGACTTTACCCGCGATCGAGAAACCATTATCGCTATAAGCTTTACCCACACCTACGATCGGCAATGTAACTATTTCCGGCGGTTCGGTGAGGTTACGCAATTCTTGGAGTACTGGTAATGCGATCGCATCTTCACCATGTCCGTTGCTGATACAGAGGAGTTTCATTAATTAGGGAATAGGGGATAGGGAATAGAAATTCAGGGGTAGAGTTTAGTTGATAAATTAGACTCTGAATATATAGAACTAGGAATTACGCATTGACGAAAATTATAAGGCAGACCCAGAATTGAATGGGTTAAAACAGAACATCCTTTCAAAATTGGATTTACTTTCTACCTTTCAAGAGACGATCGTATCTACTCAAAGGTAGAGAGTCAGCAGGTGCTATCTCGTGTAGGATCGAAAAAAGAACTAAAAATTTAGATCGATATCGGCAGCAATATCAAAGGAAACAAGGCTGAAAGTCGATTGTATCATTGCTGAGGTGGGATTCGATCTAGAGCGAGAAATAATTACACATGAGCCAACCCAAACATCAGTCAATCTGGGATACTCTTAACAACACCAAGCTAATTCGCTATGTGTTGTTATTCATATTGGCGTGGGCGACCGTTCAAATCGTAGCTTACTTTAGCTCGGTAATTATTATTTTTATATTTGCTGCAATTTTGGCATTCTTACTGAGCTTTCCAGTGCAGTGGGCCGCTCGGATCGTGCCGCGCGGAGTTGCCGTTGTTTCGGTCTTTTTGCTTAGTTTATTAATTTTAGTTGCGATTTTCGCCACAATCGGAACTGCTGTTTTTTCACAGACACAGCAGCTAGTCATTCAGGCACCACAGTTGTTGGAGAGTGCGATCGCATCTGTCGAGCGGTCGGTTATCTTTCTCCAGCGATGGAATGTCAATGTTGACATTAGCGAACTTGAAACTCAACTTAGGACTCAAGTACCTTCTACTGTAGGGTTTGGGTTGGCAATGTTCCAAAACATTTTCGGAAATTTGCTTGACTTAGTTATTATTGCAGTTGTTACTTTATTCATGCTACTTGACGGCAAACGATTGTGGAATTTACTGCTCCGAATTTTCCCGATGGGAATGCGCGATCGCGTTACAGATGTGGTGCGAAAAAACTTCCTAGGCTTTTTCTGGGGAAGATTAATTGGGGTTATTTTTTTTGGTATTGCTATTTATATTGTGTTCCTACTGTTAGGAGTTAATTCTCCATTAGGATTGGCCGCGATCGTGAGTATATTCGACTTGATTCCGGGGGTTGGCGCAACGCTGGGAGTTAGCTTAGTGTCGCTGATTATTTTACAGCAGGGAATCTCTCTCGCATTGATTACTGTGGTAAGTTGCATTCTGCTTCAGCAAGTTCAAGAAAACCTGCTTATGCCTAAAATTATGCAAGGGTCGGTCAATTTGAATCCTGTAGTCATGTTTTTTGCATTGCTTGTAGGTGCGAAGGTGGCAGGATTAGTTGGTGTGTTTTTATCGATCCCGCTGGCTGGCATCGCCATCGAATTATGCGGAGTTAGAGAAATGCAACAAAACCAGCATTAGTATTACCGACGATCTCCTAGCTCTAGTGTGTTAGCTCGATCGACGATTGAAGTATTTAACTCTAAAGTAACAATGCCATGCAAACCGATCGCGAGTCGTCTCCACATCTTCACTTCGAGCAGGTAGTAAGCATTTTGCGGATTGCTGGCTGGGTGAGCTTCGTCATTCAAGTTGGGCTAGCAGCGGTTTCAACTGTACTGTTGTTACTGGCAATTGCTGGACGGAGTTTCAATCAATCGATCGCCGTACCAGGAGATCCTAGAATCGGTGTTGCC
Organism: Chamaesiphon sp. VAR_48_metabat_403; assembly: GCF_031422475.1. Lineage (NCBI taxonomy): Bacteria > Bacillati > Cyanobacteriota > Cyanophyceae > Gomontiellales > Chamaesiphonaceae > Chamaesiphon > Chamaesiphon sp. VAR_48_metabat_403. Next base: position 482 of record NZ_JANPLS010000232.1, on the reverse strand, counting down.
ACCGCCCCAGCAACATCTCCAGGCTTAGGTGTAGGCATTTTTTGGGCAGTCTGTGGTGTGCTGGTGTTGCTATTTGGCAGCTACTTGGCATTTCGCATGATTCGGTTTGCCAAACGACTTGGCAGTCCCAACCCCGCAATCCGTCCGCGCCGCACCAAGGTGATGCAGGTACTAAAGCTGAGTGTGATTACGGGATCGATCGGCATATTGCTGATGATTTTGGGGACGGGTGCCACCATTGCCGTGCTACTCGCCAAGTCGGTGTCTCAACCCCAAGGAGTAGCAATTTACGACCCTAGCCGCAGCATTCGATCGGTGGATATATTTGTAGCCGCCGCAAATACTACAGGCATAACGGCTCATTTTGTCGGAGTGGTGGCATCTTTAAGTGTGTTTAACTGGCTGCATCGTCCAACTGATTAGCTGCGGACGTTGCTGGAAAGTCACTGGATTAGAACTGCCAAAGCTTAACCGAAACGACC
>NZ_JANPLS010000231.1:0-3152 GCF_031422475.1 Chamaesiphon sp. VAR_48_metabat_403 | reverse complement strand
CCCCCCGTCCCCCCGTCCCCCATCCCCGTGTACCATCCCGAGTCCCAAGCACAGATCGAACAGCGTCGTCAGCAATTACGACAGCATCGGCAAATTAGAGTCGTTAAATCCGTATGGCGATTTACCTGCATGAGTGGAATTTTGGCTGGAGTAGGATGGACGATCTATCAACCCGGTTGGACGATTTCTAAACCCGAACAGATTCAGATCGAGGGCAATCAGTATCTCAGCGATACTACCGTACGATCGATGCTGGAAATTACCTATCCAAAACCGATCTTGGAGTTAGATCCAGCGGAATTGACAGAACAGTTAGCGACCAAATTAGCTCCACAACCGATCGAGCGCAGTTCGGTTAATGTTAAAATCGATCGGCGCGTATTCCCGCCGCAGCCGATCGTTCAAATTCAAGATTTGCCGCCTGTTGCCCGGATAATGCAGACAAGCACTACTCACGCTCAAATGTTTATCGACGAACGGGGGCTACAATTGCCCATTTCGAGCTACCGCCCGATCGTCTGGAAATCTCTACCTACGTTACAATTACGACTGCCAATCCAGGGTACTTGTCCCGGCTGGAGTCAACTTTATCGGGCGATTCGGACTAGTCCAGTTACTGTGGGCATTGTCGATTGCCATAATTCTCAAAATGTCATTCTACAAACTGAAGTTGGCAAAATTAGACTCGGCTCGATCGGGAATAAATCAAAAATAACTAATCAAATGCAACAGCTCGATCGACTTCGCAATTGGCAAAAACATCCTTTATCAGCAAATGCCGATCTGCTAGATTTAGAAAACCCAGACTCTCCAAGGCTCCAACTCTCCCCTGCGTCTGGAGTTCCGGCTCAAGTCGAATTAAAATAAAAATCGCGATCGCTAGCTTTTGGCTACATTAAAATACATCAAAAGCATGGCTGAGAAGACCTACGATCTGAAAACTATTCCTCTACAATTTCTATATCCTAGCACAGCGATCGTCTACCGATCGAGTAAAACCGATTCAAACATAGTTCAGTTTTGCCTATGAATTTGTTAAACAATGACAAAATTCCACGCACGCATATTTGAGTAATTTCAAAAAATACTTATAATGCGGGTTACTATGCTGTAAAGGGTTTTAACAATAAACTAGCGCATGAATAATTCTAGCCCACTTTCCTATCCAGGATTCAAAAGCCACTCAGTCCGAGAAGGTTACTCCATACCGAGGGATGAACAGATGTCTGAAGGTATTACATTTAGCAGCGCAGCTCGCATCAAAGTTATTGGTGTTGGTGGTGGCGGCAGTAATGCGGTCAATCGGATGATTGCCAGCGATATCGAAGGAATCGAATTTTGGACGATGAATACCGACGCGCAGGCTCTGTCTCATTCCGATGCAACGCGACGGATTCAGTTAGGTCAAAAACTCACTCGTGGACTCGGTGCGGGTGGCAATCCAGCCATCGGTCAAAAGGCTGCTGAAGAATCTCGTGAAGAAATCGCCCACGCTCTAGAAGGAGCCGATCTCGTTTTCATCACGGCGGGGATGGGAGGTGGAACTGGAACTGGCGCAGCGCGAATTGTTGCGGAAGTTGCTAAAGAAATGGGTGCTTTAACCGTCGGTGTCGTGACTCGTCCTTTTACCTTTGAGGGCCGACGACGCACCAACCAAGCGGAAGAAGGCATCAGCGGACTCCAAAGTCAAGTTGACACGTTGATTATCATTCCTAATGATAAGTTGTTACAAGCTATCAACGAGCAAACCCCCGTCCAGGAAGCGTTTCGGATTGCCGATGACGTACTACGATCGGGTGTCCAGGGCATCTCTGATATCATCACGATTCCTGGCTTGATTAACGTTGACTTTGCCGATGTGCGGACGGTGATGGCAGATGCTGGCTCGGCATTAATGGGCATTGGCGAAGGCTCTGGTAAGTCCCGCGCGCGGGAAGCTGCCATTCAAGCAATTACGTCACCTTTACTCGAATCGAGCATTGAAGGTGCGCGAGGTGTGGTCTTGAATATTACTGGCGGTGCGGATATGACGCTCATTGAAGTCAATACTGCGGCAGAAACGATTTACGAAGTCGTCGATCCCAATGCAAATATTATCTTTGGTGCGGTAATCGATCCGCAAATGCAAGGTGAAATGCGAATTACGGTCATTGCGACCGGATTCACAGGCGAAATTGCCGAGCCGATCTCGCGTCCCCGCGCTGCTACCAATACTGCACGCGCTACCGCCATGCCATCGGAACAGCCCCGCAAACAACAAAACCCCGGAACTGCTTCTACCGTTCATGAGAGTTTTCCCAAGCCACAACCGCCACAAACTGCTGGTGCCGACCTACCCGCCTTTTTACAAAATCGTCGTCCTAAATAAATTTGCGATCGACGATGTTTTTTGAAGTAGCAATGGCTCGATCGATCGAGTCACTGCTGCTAACTTAAAAGAAGGTCGATCTCGACACCAGAGTCAAGCAGTTGGTAGCTAACACTCTGAGTCTAAATTTATCGCACTAGTCAGCCCCAGCTTTTTCTAATTAAGTTTGGTCGCACCCAGTCTTAATTACTAAGCTCAATTTTGATGCGGCTAAAGTAATATTGATTACTTATTCAGTGCATCTACTTACCAACAACTATGTATCAGTCTCAATTGATACACACATCATGAACCAACAAACGCAGTATAGCATTCCTTCAAACACACGCACTATGTCTTTAAAACAATTGAATGTTAAGATTCCCGAACAAGAACTCAGAATTCTCGAAGCGTTTGCCGAGAAAACTGAAAGAACGAAGACCGATATTATTAGGGAATTCATCAGATCTCTACAAGCTAAAATCTGATCGTAGTTACGAGTAATTTAAGTGCACTCGATCTTTACTGCTCGATCGAGTGCAATTTCATTCATTCCAGATCGCCCGTAAGGATGTCCGCATTGAGTTGAGTTAAACTACTTGAGATCGTGTTATCCTCTACGTGCATCTGTGTTCTGGTCAAACGGTGTGTCGTCCGACAACGCACTCGCAAACAGCGCAAAACAAAAATACGAAACCAATCCCCGATCGACTCCCAAAACCGTAGTATAATTAGATTGTATAATTGTCCCCGATCGATAACTAATTGTGTCACGTTTCCAACCGGAGCAGCGATCGATCTACCC
>NZ_JANPLS010000230.1:0-5910 GCF_031422475.1 Chamaesiphon sp. VAR_48_metabat_403 | reverse complement strand
CCGATTTTAGCAGGGCTGATGGCATAATTTTTCGATCGCATAGCTTACCGATATATTAGTACATATTATTATAACAAAGTCTATTTCATTTACAGTCTAGGATCGATCGGTTCGCTTTCCAACGCCAACACCCCAAACACGCATTCATGCACCTGACGTAATGGCAACTTCGCCACAAACCGTTCTAACGCTTCTATCCCTAAGGCAAATTCCCGCAAAGCTAGGTTGCGTTTTGCACCCAAACCTCGCTGGCGCAGTCTGTCGAGGTGTTCGGGGAGATCGTATTCGGGACCATAAATAATGCGGAGATATTCAGAACCTCGGACTTTAACGGCTGGTTGAATTAAACCTTTGCTACCAGAATTGATAAACTGCATCGGCTTGACTACCATCCCTTCGCCGCCAGCTTGGGTTAACTCTTCCCACCATTGGGTGGCGGCGGTGAGAGCGGTTTCGTCTTGGAGATTGACGGTGCGATGGGTGGTAGCGAGGAGAATTGAGTCTGACTGACAGATTTGGGCGATTTGGTGCATGTGCCAAATATGGTCTTTGTTGGCATGTACCGCGCCCTCAGTTGCCATAATGTGGAAGGGTGCGAGCTTGAAATCTTCGATCGAATCTACAGTCCAACAGTAGCGACGGTAAGCATCGACGTATTTATGCGCCATAGTCGATCGTACTTGCAATTTGTCCAGTTGGGGCGCGACTGCTACCCCACGATCGAATGCTTGTTGATATAATTTGCTGGCATAATCGAGCGCGTGATTTGCGGCTGCACCAACGGGGGCATATTGACCCCTGAGCAAGCCTTGGGCTTTGGCAGACCAGGGCATTAATTCGCAGTCGAAACACGCCCAGTCGGTTTCTAGGCGTTCCCAGAAGTTACAGGCGGTTAAGGCTGCTCGAACGCGCTCTAATACTTGGGATTCGAGGATGGGGTTGTCGAAAAATCTCCGTCCCGTGCGGGTGTAGCAAATGCCGATGCCTTCGCCAGTAATGCCAAATCTTTTGGCGACGGCAGCTTCATCTTGACAGATAATAATTACTGCGCGCGAACCCATATGTTTTTCTTCGCAGACGACTTCATTAATACCGATCGATCGATAATAATCAAAGGCTTCGGTGGGATATTCGAGATATCCTGGCAATTTGGAAGTTGCGACGGGGGACATGGTTGGGGGTAGATAAATCAACCATTTTGGATTGGCAGCAAATCGGCTCATGACTTCTAGAGCCGCGACGGAACGATCTGCTTGAATAGCGATATTCGCTTGCAGGCGAGTATTGATAAATCGTTTGCCCAAGACATCGGCGATATCTAAAATATCATCATCTTCTTGTTGGGCACTCCGCACGCTAGGTTCGGTATCCAACGGTTTTATCGGTTCGTAATATACTCGCGCGGCAGGAACTTGAACGATCTCGCGTTCGGGATATTTCAACGCTGTTAATTTACCGCCAAATACGCAACCAGTATCGATATCGATCGTATTATTGAGCCATTCCGCCTCGACTACTGGTACGTGTCCGTACACTACCATCGCTTTACCCCGATATTCCCGCGCCCAGTTTGCCCGCACGGATAGCCCATATTCATCGATCTCGCCCGTTGTTTCGCCGTACATGGCAAAAGAGCGGACATGCCCGGAAGTGCGCCCTTGTAGCTCTTCCTTGAGTCCAGCATGGGCGATAACTAGCTTGCCATCATCGAAGATATAGTGACTGATGAGCGAGTCGATAAATTTAGCTAGTTCGGCGCGAAATTCGGTTTGAATTGGTTCGGGTAAAGCTTCAATTTCGGCGACTGTTAATTCTAAGCCATGATTGAGTTTGACATTTTTACCGCGTAAATAACGCAGTAGTTTAAATTCATGATTGCCGCAAACGCACATCGCACTACCCGCCGCCACCATATTACGGGCGAGTTTAATCGCATCTAGATTCCGAATGCCGCGATCGACTAAATCGCCGACAAACATTACCTGCCGTCCGGTAGGATGTTTATAGGTCGGAAAGTCCCAGCAAGTTGGTTGCGGTTCAGGATGAGCTTCATATCCCAGTTGTGTTAACAATATTTCCAGCTCGTCGCAGCAACCGTGAATATCGCCAATGATATCGAATGGCCCCGCTGCTGTTTTACGATTATTCCACAGCGGTTGACGTTCGATTTCGACGTTATCAATTTGTTCGACGTTAGATAGAATATGGACGTAACGAAATTCGCGATCGAGATGACGCAGCGATCGTTTAAGATTTTCGGTATGTCGCTTGACTACGTGAATGCCAAAGTCTCGATTCGCTCTAGTTTGATTGCGATCGTGACACAATTCGGCTGGTAAATTAAACGCGATCGCGACTGCAAAACAATGATAATCTTTGGCTAATTGTAATAATGGTTTGCGATCTTCTGGCTTGACATTCGTCGCATCGATAACCGTCAACCTGCCCGCCTTGAGCCGTTTGGCAGTAATATAATGGAGCAATTCAAAGGCATCCTGAGTCGCCGCCTGATTGGTTTCATCATCCGAAACGATCGCGCGACAATAATCGGATGAGATAATTTCTGTCTCTAGAAAATGCTGGCGCGCGAACGAAGATTTGCCCGAACCGGAAGCACCGATGAGGACGACGAGAGAGAGTTCTGGGATGGTTAATTTCATAATTTTATTGCTCGATCGCACCAAATTTTGAGTTGCTGCGTAGATTTACCCACCCCGCCCTATGGGCACCCCTCCTCGGAGGGGATTTTTCACCTCAGCCATCCTCTTATAAGCTACCGTGTATACACATCTCTAGAAAAAAGCGAAATTGGTGGAAATCCCCCAAACCCCCTTAAAAAGCTTGCTCAGATCCGGTCAAAGTCCCCCTTGAAAAGGGGGATTTAGGGGGATTTAGGGGGATTCAGATCTCAAAACGAAGTCCAGCCGACTTGTGTACACACGGTAGCTCTTATAAGGAGGATTGGGGGGTAAACTAAACCGAATTTAAGGCGGCGATGAGTCGATCGTTTTCGGCAATCGTCCGTACTGCTACTCGAAAGAACCGATCTCCTAATTCGGGGAAACTAATGCAATCGCGAATTAAAATCTGATGCTGTTTGAGGAGTTGAGTTTGTAATTCCGTCACGGCACGATCGGATTTAACGAGCATAAAGTTAGCCGCTCCCGGATAAGGCTGTAACCCAGCAATCTGTTGCAATTGGACAAATAGCCGCGTTCTTGCTTCTGCCAACCAAGTCCAGGTCTGTTGCTGAAACTCAGTATCGCCCAAAACGGCGATCGCTGCTGCCGCTGCTAGAGAGTTAACTGGCCAAGGATCGCGCCAGTTTTGCCAGCGGCGCAATCTGTCGGGATGGGCGATACAGTAGCCCAGTCGCAATCCTGGCAAACTGTAAAACTTGGTCAGCGATCGCATCACCACCAGATTGGGATATTGGCGGGTGAAGGGAATTAAACTTTGCTGCTCTGAAGGGGGTAGAAAGTCCATAAAAGACTCATCGACTACCACCAGTTCAAATGCTTCCAAATAGGGTAACAGTGTCTCTTGTCGCCAAATTTGCCCGGTTGGGTTGTGCGGATTATTAACAATTAAGCCCAGCGAATGCGGAATTTCCGTCGGTAGATGGCGGAGCGCAAAATCGAGATCGCCAATTTCACCGTTATCCATCATCATCGATCGATCGATAATTCTGGTCCCGAAAGTTTGGAGCGATCGCCAGTAGTCGCCAAAGGCAGGCGTGGGCAGTAAGGTGGTATTTAATTTAGAAAACTCCCAACCCATCCAAGTTAGCAGTTCGGCGGCTCCATTGCCTGGTAATACCCACTCAGGATCGATATTGTGATGGGCGGCAATTGCCTGACAAAGTTCGGGATAGTTGGGATTGGGATAACTTGCGATCGAATCGATGTGCAGCTTAATAGCTGCGAGTGCCGTCGGCGGAGGGCCGAGCGGGCTGATACTCGCAGAAAAATCTAAAATCAGAGAGGGGGGACAGCCCGCCACTGTAGCTACCCAGCTTGGGTTCCCCCCATGTTTTGGTCGATTCAAGGAATAATGTGTGAATGTAAATTCAGCTAAATCAATCTAGTCGTCAGCAGAAACTTTGTCTTTGAACAATTTACCAGCAGAGAACGCAGGTACTTTAGTTGCGGGAATTTCCATTTTCTCGCCAGTTCTGGGGTTGCGACCTTCACGTTTTTGGCGATTTCTAGGTTCAAACGAACCAAATCCGACAAGAGTCACCTTGTCACCTTTCGATACAGCTTCCATAATTGCTTCTAATGCTGCCGACAATACTGTATCGGCTTGCTTTTTAGTTACGCTAGCTGTTTCAGCTACCCGATCGACTAATTCACCTTTATTCATGCGTAGATCTCCATTATGAGGTTAATTGATAGATTGGCATAGCACTATTATTCAAAATTGGTGCCACCCAAATCGGTGGTAGAAAGTTAGATTTGAGGCTTGAAATGGCGCAGATCTGCGTTATTCCATTAACACCTTATCTTAATTTCGCTAGTTTACACGATCGTCAGTCACTACATCGCTTATCTGCACGGGTTCAAATTACCCGTTAAGTCGGCGATAAAGTTGCTGAAACTCTCATGCAATATTATTTCCACTGCATTATTCTAATGTCTACAAGCCTAATCTGGATCGCTGAAAGCTTTAATTTATGTTGATTTTCATGATTTTGCGTATTATTTATGTAAAATTTGGGCAAAAAGAGGGGTCTAGCGGCTCGGAGATAGAGATCGGCGACTAATTTACGATCGCTCACTCATCATTTCCAAACGGTCAAGACCCCAAATTTAGTACCCAATTTTGCATGTAGTTGGTACATATATAAGTCGGCTGGACTTCGTTTCTAGATCTAAATCCCCCTAAATCCCCCTTTTCAAGGGGGACTTTCCGGATCGCTCCTCTTTATAAGGGGAAGGCTGGAAAATCCCCTCCTCGGAGGGGTGCCCAAAGGGCGGGGTGGGTAGATCTACGCAGCAACTCAAATAGACGTGTTACGCAGTAGCCTTTAAACTCTCAACCTATCTTCCAATCATCAATCTCGCATCGACACCAGGAGTATAGTTAACCTGACCTCTGTTATCGTTGAGAATCTGCGGCGTGAGCAAAACAACTACCTCTTGACGTTGGTTGGTTTTATTAGTACTGCGGAAGAGCGCGCCCAAGATCGGAATATCGCCTAAGATAGGTACCTTGCTAACGCTGGTGCGATCGGATTCTTGAATGATTCCAGACAAGATCAGGGTTTGACCGTCGCGCAAGCGAATTTCACCAGAGTTTAACGTCCGCGACTGTAACAGCGCGATGTCGCCATCAGCCGTACTTACAGTACTACCGATCGAAGATACAGTCGGCGATACACCCACCGAGACAAAGCCATTATCATCGATCCGGTTGACCAAGATTTCTAGAGTCAATCCAGCTTGTTTGATAATTGGCTCTCTAGTACTAGTAGTCGCACCAGTTCCAGCTACAGAGTTGATCTTAAATCCACCAAATACATCTTGGGTAAGATTGACAGTAGATTTTTGACCTTCTTGCACAACCAAAGTCGGATCGGTCAAGATTTTGCCGTTACCGCTGATGATTTGAGCCTGGAGAGTGGATAGAAACTTAGAGGGAATTTGATAGTTAGTCGGTAATCCGTATGTTACTACCGCTGGTGTGATGGTTGGAGAAAATTGTCCTCCTGGCGCAATAGCGGCACCTGTGAGAGGATCGATTGCTGTTGTTGTCCCACTATTAATTGCCCCTGGTGTTACTTTTGGTGGAGTATACGACGTTACACCCGGTTGATAGGGGTTGGCTGTCGTGCCGAAGTTTGGACGTGGAGAGTTGCCAATTAGTCCACCAGTACCACCTTGAGCACCATCTTGATTACCTAAGTTA